>NZ_LVCU01000579.1:0-10098 GCF_001647185.1 Rhodococcus sp. EPR-147 | reverse complement strand
GGCGACCACTGCCTCGACGACCTCGGCCACGAATCGGGCCCGATTCTCCGGCGAGCCGCCGTACGAGTCGTCGCGCTGGTTCGAGGCGGGCGAAAGGAATTCGTGCAACAGATATCCGTTGGCACCGTGGATCTCGACGCCGTCCATTCCGGCGGCGATCGCGTTCTTCGACGCCTGCACGAAGTCGGCGATCACCGAGGGCAGCTCGTCCTCACGCAGCGCACGCGGGGTGGGGTACGCCTTCTTGCCCTCGTAGGTGTGGGTCTCGCCCTCGATGGCAATGGCACTGGGCCCGACGACCTCGCGGCCACCCGTCGTCGCCTCGTGGGTCACGCGACCGGCGTGCATCACCTGCGCGAAGATCCGTCCGCCGTCGGCGTGCACTGCATCGGCGACGTTGCGCCAGCCCTCGATCTGCTCGTCGGTCACCAGACCGGGCTGACCGGGGAAGCCCTGGCCTGCATGGCTGGGGTACGTGCCTTCACTGACGATCAGACCCAGGGATGCGCGCTGCTTGTAGTGCTCGACCACCAGCGGGCCCGGTACACCGTCCTGGCCGGAGCGCGTCCGCGTGAGCGGGGCCATCACCAGCCGGTTGTCGAGCTTCAGGTCGCCGAGCGCCAACGGGGAAAACAACTTCATGGATCTCTCTCCTCACGAGTGCGTGCACAGTACTTGCCACTGCTCACTCCGAACTCGAAAGATCCACCGAGCTATTCCGTCTCGAGACATTGCTCACGCCGAACGCAGCAGTGGTGCGGACAAGTGCCCTCCAAGGCACTTATCCACACCACTGTTCCATCTGGTCGTTCCGCAGGCTCCACTCCTACGCGCAGGCACTCACAGGATGTAGAGCATCTCCTGATACGTCGGCAGCGGCCACAGATCGTCGGCCACCATGGCTTCCAGAGTGTCCGCCGCAGATCGAACGGCGGCCATCGCGGGCAGCAGTTCGTCCTTGGCGTGCGTCGCCTCGGCGAGGGCCTCGCCGCCGGGGTCGGCTTCGAGCGCGGCCTTCAACGTCGCCAACGCTGCCCGCAGCTCGGCGAGCGGTGCCGAGACCGCCTGCAGCGCAGTCATGTCGACGTCGTCGACGCCCGCACCCTTGAGTGCACTGACGTTCTGCGCCAGCTCGGTCTGATAGCGCACGGCTGCGGGGAGAATGGACGTCTGGCCCATCTCCAGTGTCAGACGCGCCTCGACGAACACCGTCAATGCGTACTGTTCGAGCCCGATCTCGTAGCGCGAGTGCATCGCTCGGTGGTTGAACACCTTGTACTTCTCGAACAGTTCCATCGCCGAGTCCGAGATGAGTTCGGGCAACGCGTCGAGCGTCGTACGCAGGTTCGGCAGGCCGCGTGACTCGGCCTCGATCTGCCAGTTGTCGGAGTAGCCGTCGCCGTTGAACACCACCGCGCCGTGCTCGGTGATGATCTCGGTCAACAGGTTCTGCACGGCGGTGTCGAAATCGGTGCCCTCGGCGACGGCCGCTTCGAGGTTGGTCGCCATGTAGTCGAGAGCCTCGGCCATGATCGTGTTGATCGTGACCATCGGACCGTTGACGGTCTGCATCGAACCGGGTGCGCGGAACTCGAACCTGTTGCCGGTGAACGCGAACGGACTGGTTCGGTTACGGTCGCCGGGATCGGTCGGCAGCACGGGCAGAGTGTCGGCACCGATCATCATGGTGCCCTTGCCCTTCGACGACGTGGCCGCGCCCTTGGCGATCTGGTCGAACACGTCGGCGAGCTGATCGCCGAGGAAGATCGAGATGATCGCGGGCGGAGCCTCGTTCGCGCCGAGGCGATGATCGTTGGTCGCCGACGCCACCGAGGCGCGCAGCAGACCGCCGTACTTGTGCACCGCACGGATGACGGCAGCACAGAAGACGAGGAACTGTGCGTTGTCGTGGGGATTGTCGCCGGGAACCAGCAGCGATCCCAGATCGGAGTTACCGAGCGAGAAGTTGACGTGCTTGCCGGAGCCGTTGACGCCTTCGAAGGGCTTCTCGTGGAACAGGCATTCCATGCCGTGCTTCTTGGCGATGGTCTTGAACGTGGTCATCAACAGTTGCTGGTGATCGGCTGCGATGTTGCCGCGCTCGAACATGGGCGCGATCTCGAACTGCCCGGGTGCGACCTCGTTGTGCCGGGTCTTGGCCGGGATGCCGAGCTTGAACAGCTCGCGCTCGGTGTCCATCATGAAGCCGAGCACACGCTCGGGAATGGCCCCGAAGTAGTGATCGTCGAACTCCTGGCCCTTGGGCGGCTTCGAGCCGAACAGGGTGCGGCCGGCATTGAGCAGGTCGGGCCGGGCGAGGAAGAAGTGTCGGTCGACCAGGAAGTACTCCTGCTCCGGACCACAGAACGAGACGATGTTCTCGATGTTCTCGTGCCCGAACAGCTTCAGGATCCGCTCGGCATGCCCACCCATGGCCTGCTGCGAACGCAGCAACGGGGTCTTGTGGTCGAGGGCCTCACCGGTCATCGAGACGAACACCGTCGGGATGCACAGGGTGTTGCCGTTCGGATTCTCCAGTACGTACGCCGGGCTGGTGACGTCCCAGCCGGTATACCCACGAGCCTCGAACGTGTTGCGCAGGCCGCCGTTGGGGAAGCTCGACGCGTCGGGCTCGCCCTGGATCAGCGTCTTGCCCGCGAATTCCGCGAGCGCGCTGCCGTCACCGACCGGGTCGAAGAAGCTGTCGTGCTTCTCGGCCGTCAAGCCGGTGAGGGGATAGAAGACGTGCGCATAATGCGTTGCGCCCTTCTCCAGTGCCCAGTCCTTCATCGCCGACGCCACCGCGTCGGCGACCAGGGGGTCGAGCTTCTTGCCTTTGTCGATGGTCGCCATCACCGACTTGAACACGGATTTGGGCAGTCGCTTCTGCATGACGACCTTGCTGAAGACGTTCTCTCCGAAGATCTCGCCCGGCTTCTCGTCTCCGACGAAGCTGACCGCAGGCGGCACATACGCCTCGACGTCTTTGATCGCCTGCAGGCGTACGGTATTTCCACTCATGGCTACCCCTTGACAAGGTGCTGCTCCACAGCTGGATTTTGTGGAGTCCGACCCGGCGACTGTACGAATGCGACGTGGCGGTCGTGTTTCGTCGCTGTGTCCACTGCGATGCAAAACAAACCGGGAGGCAAAAACGGCGACCGGAGTTTCCTTCCACGCAGACGGGGGTAACTCCGTAGCCAGCGTAAGCAACCGAAAGCGAGCCCCATGAGCGACCAGCTGACCGTCCGCAGAGTGATCGACGCTCCCCCGGCGTCGGTGTTCACCGCACTGGCCAACCCCGAGGTTCAGGCCGCGGTCGACGGCTCGGAGATGTTGCGTGGTGCGATCGACCCCACGCCGCTCGGCACCGTGGGCGACACCTTCGCGATGGACATGTATCAGCCGGAATTGGGCGAGTACGTCATGGAGAACACCGTGTTCGTGTTCGAGCAGGACCGACGTATCGGTTGGATTCCCAATCGCCAGGGCATGGAACCTCGTGGCACGCGGTGGTCCTGGGAACTCGAGGAGGTCGCCGACGACCGGACGGCCCTGACACAGGTGTACGACTGGTCTCGAGTCACCGACCCGGAATTCCGGAAGATGGCCGGCTTCCCACGGGTGACCGAGGAACAGATCGTCGGCACCATGCGCCGGCTCGCCGAGCACCTCGGCGTCCCGCTCGAAGACTGATCCCCGACGACAGGAAGAACTCTCATGGTCGACGTCACCCGCACCTTCACCGCCGCTGTTCCGATGGAGAAGGCGGCCGCCTTTTTACGCGACTTCTCCAATGCGCCGTCGTGGGATCCTGGAACCCAGAGTTGCACAAAGATTTCCGACGGTCCGGTCGCCGTCGGAACGCAGTGGCACAACGTGTCCAAGCTGTTCGGTATCACCACGGAGTTGACCTACACCTTGGTCACCGACGAGCCTGATCACATCGTGCTCGAGGGCGAGAACAAGACGGCTACCAGCGTCGACGACATCACGTTGACTGCCGAAGGATCGCACTCCACCCGAATCGACTACCACGCGAAGGTCGAATTCAACGGTGCAGCCAAGGTAGCCGGCCCGTTCCTGAAGGCGGGATTCGAGGCGAAAGTCGCGCCGGACACCGTCGAGAAGATGACCGAGGCGCTCGAGCGACTGGGCTGACGCCCTACTTGCGTGCGAAAACGGTGAAGTTGTCCGCTGAGCTCGTCAGAACGTCGGGTGCCACGATCGAACCGTCGTCGGCGAAGATCTCGGAGATGGTGAACCCGGCATCGGTTACCAGTCGGCGCACGTCTGCCACGGTGGTGAAGTGCATGAACGGAGCGAAATCGTGCGCAGCGAGCGGCGCTACGGCCCACGTTCCGCGATCGACGACTCGAGAGCGCGCAGACCACCAATTGGCAACGCTACGAACGACTCCGGCGGGATCGAGCAGTCGCCTACCGATGGCCGTCACGACACGCTCGAGTGAGAACGTGAACCGCTGGGTCGGTCTGCTCAACTGAAACGGCTTCTCCCCGAACGACGGTCCGTTGCGGTTGAGAGTGGAGAACACCAGAATTCCGGACTCGCCGAGAACTCGGTGAAATTCTGCGAGTACCCGGACTCGTTCGTCGTGGGTCACGGTGTCGATTCCGTTGTTGCTGAACACGATCAGGCCGAATTCGCCGTCCGAGAAGTCCACCAGGTTGCGCGCGTCGGCCACGTGCGCCTGCAGGTCGGGAAAGTTTCGCCGAAAGGCGTCGACCATGGTGGGTGCGTAGTCGATCGCAACGTAGCGGTCGCTGATCAGCCGAAGCAGCGCCGTGGTTCGGCCGCTGCCGACTCCCACGTCCAGTATCGGCGTTCCGCGCGCAACCGAGGCCGCAGCCACCAGCGCCGCCGCCTCCCCGCGGTCGAGAAAGCCGTCGGTGGGTCCCGCGTGCTCCACGTACGCCGCAGCCACCCGCTCACTGTCGAACACGTCTCGATTGTGGTCTGTGGACACCAGATCACCTTCGCTTCCCACCCTGCGGACACAAGCGTCGCTCCCCTGCGGTCAGACGGTACCGGCGAACCCTGAGGTGCGCCTGAGGTCTCGTGCGTCCACCACACCCCCATCCGGGGGTATTCATCGAGTGACTCGGATCACTACCGTTCGTCGCACTCGGTATCGCGCATTCACCCGATACCCGACAAAACGGAGGAACCATGACCACTGTCTCACCCGACGACCCGGGTGTGTCCGCATCGACGCCACCTACGGTGCAGACCAAGACCAGTGTCCGCCGGGTCGCTGTCGCCAGTGGCATCGGCACGACGATCGAGTTCTACGACTTCTTCATCTACGGCACCGCGGCCGCCCTGGTCTTCCCGACGATCTTCTTCCCGGCCCTCGGCTCCACCGCAGGCACCGTGGCCTCGTTCGCGACGTTCGCGGTCGCGTTCATCGCCAGGCCCGTCGGCGCAGTGCTGTTCGGGCACTTCGGTGACCGCATCGGTCGCAAGAAAACCCTGATCTCGACGCTGTTGCTGATGGGGGTGTCCACGTTCGCCATCGGCCTGCTCCCCGGCGCGGAGACGATCGGCGTGGCTGCTCCGATCATCCTGGTGCTGCTCAGGTTCGGCCAGGGGTTCGCAGTCGGTGGTGAATGGGCAGGCGCAACACTGCTGACGGCCGAGTACGCGCCTCCTGGCAAACGCGGCTTCTACGCGATGTTCCCTCAGCTGGGACCGTCCGCCGCGTTCATCTTCTCCAGCGCGACATTCCTCGCGACCGGACTGCTGCTCGGCGACACCAACGAGACGTTCCTCAACTACGGTTGGCGAATCCCGTTCCTGCTCAGCGCCGTTCTGGTACTCATCGGCCTGTACATGCGCCTCGCCATCGAGGAGACCCCCGTCTTTCGCGCCAACAAGCTCGCCGAGGAGCAGGCACCGGCGAACGCAGCACCGACGAAACTGCCGATCTTCGACGCCTGGCGCATCCAGAAGCGCGAGATCATCACTGCTGCAGGCGCATTGGCATCTCTGTTCGCCTTCTTCTACATGGGTACCGCGTACCTGACCAGCTACGGCACCAAGACACTCGGGTTCGACCGGCCGTTCGTGTTGATCACCGGAATCGGCGCCGCGGTGATCTTCGGAGTTGCCATCGCGGTCTCGGCGACCTACTCCGATCGCGTCGGCCGACGGCGAGTGATCATGGGAGCGTGCATCATTGCGATTCCCTGGTCGATCGCACTGTTCCCCGTTCTCGACACCGGGTCACCCGCAGCATTCGTGATCGGCATGTGCGTCACGCTCGCCATCTTCGGAGTTGCCTACGGACCGACCGGAGCCCTGCTCCCCGAGCTGTTCCAGACCCGTTTCCGTTACACCGGAGCAGGTTTGGGCTACAACCTCGCAGGAGTTCTCGGTGGCGCGATTCCGCCGATGCTGGCCGCACCGCTCACCGCCGCGTTCGGCAGCATCTCGATCGGAGTCATGCTGGCCCTGCTGTCGGTACTCAGTCTGATGTGCACCAAGCGGTTGATCGAGACCAAGGATGTCGACATGACCTGACACCCGCAACGCAGAACCGCGGCCACCCGGCAATCGGGTGGCCGCGGTTTCGTCAGCTCTTCACGGGACGAACTCAGTCGTCGCCACGGGGCGGCGGCTGAACATCGACGCCGCCGGAGTTGTGCTCCGGTCCGGCCGCCGGATGCCCTGCCGGCACGCGGCCGCGCGTCTTCGCGGCCTCGCTGTCCTTGGTGGCACCTTCGGCGAACTTACGACGCCAGCTCTCCTCGGGACGGTAGGGGCCCGGCTTCGGCCGAGTCTTGCCGCCCGGGAACGCCAGCCGTGCGATGGTGCGCTGGACCATGCCCCACTGCTGAAAGAACGGTCCGGTGTTGTAGGGCAGTTCGTAGCGCTCGCAGATGTCCTTGATCTTCGGCGCAACGTCCGCGTACCGGGTGCTGGGCATGTCCGGGTACAGGTGGTGCTCCACCTGGTAGCTCAGGTTGCCGCTCATCAAGTGGAACAACGGACCACCGTCGATGTTGGCGGCTCCGACGAGCTGACGGACGTACCACCCACCGCGGGTCTCGTTCTCCACCTCTTCCTGGCTGAAGGTGTAGGCCTGGTCCGGGAAGTGTCCGCAGAAGATGATCGCGTTCGACCAGACGTTTCGAATGATGTTCGCGGTGAAGTTCGCGGCCACCGTCGACAGGAACGTGCTCTCGATGCCACTGAACCGGCTGTCCAGCAGAGCCGCGGTCCGACGGTTCTTACCGAATCGGGCAGACCCACGCAGCTTGGACGCGAGCCTGGAGCGCTTGCTCTCGGGCAGACGTCCACCCGATGCGACCTGCGCCAGCGCGAACGCACCGGCGGAGATCAGCGGCCAACCCACGTAGTCCTTGACGAACTGCTTGCGTGCCTTGACGCCGATGCCCTTGAGATCCTCGACGAGATCCTTGACCGGCTTCTCACCGCGACGAATGGCCTCGATGTCGAGATCGTGCAGCGCGACACCCCACTCGAAGAACGCCATCAGCAGCACGTTGTAGAACGGCTGCGCCAGGTAGGCCGGGTGCCACTTCTGCCGCGGGTCGATACGCATGATCTCGTAGCCGAGATCCTTGTCCTTGCCGCGGATGTTGGTGTACGTGTGGTGCACGTAGTTGTGCGAGTGCTTCCACGAGCTCGCGGTCGACGCGGTGTCCCAATCCCACACGGAGGAATGGATTTCCGGGTCGTTCATCCAGTCCCACTGGCCGTGCATGACGTTGTGGCCGATCTCCATGTTCTCGAGAATCTTTGCGATTCCGAGGCACGCTGTACCTGCCAGCCATGCCGGCTTGCTGGTCGATCCGAGCAGCAACACTCGACCCGCGACCAGCAGCTGTCGCTGGGCTGCGATCACCGAGGTGATGTACTTCCGGTCCTTGTCACCGAGGCTGGCGTATACCTCGTCGTGGATGGCGTCGAACTCCTTGGCGAGTTCGGCGATCGTGTCGTCACTCAGATGCGCCAGCGGGTTCACCGGCTCGTCGGAGCCCGTGACACGCCTGGTGGTTTCGTCGATAGACATTCATTCCCCTGTTCGATTTGAAGATCAGAGTTCGATTTCGATGTCGCCCTCAGCAGTGTTGACACAGATCCGAACCGCTTGCCCCGTAGGTTCGGAGATATCCCCGTTACGTAGATCACGTAAACGCCCCTTCTTCAGGGTACCTACGCAGGTGTGGCAGATGCCGATCCGGCAGCCGTACGTCAAATCCAGGCCGGCTTCCTCACCGGCGGCGAGAATCGTTGTGCCGCCGTCGCATTCGACGTCCTTCTTGCTGTTGAGAAACTTGACGGTGCCGCCCTCGCCTACATCGTCGCCACCACCGATGACCGGCTGAAAACTCTCGTGATGGAACCGGTCGTAGTCACCCTGGTCTTTCCAGTACGAGCGCAGATCGTCCAGATGTTCACCCGGACCGGAGCAGAATGCTTCGCGCTCACGCCAATCCGGGACCAGCTCGTCCAATTCGGACGCCTTCATCCGACCCTCGTCGCTGGTGATCCGCAGCTTCACCCTCAGCCCGTCGTGCTTGGCTTCGAGTTCGTCGAGGGTATCGGCGAACATCAACTGGTCGCGATTGTGCACCGAATGCACCACCACGACGTCGCGTACCTGATCGTGGTGATCGAGGGCGCGCAACATGCTGATGATCGGCGTGATGCCACTGCCTGCACTGATGAACACCATCTTGTCCGGAATCGGATTCGGCAGAGTGAACTCGCCCTCGACCTCACTGAGCCGGACGATGTCGCCGGTCCTGATGGTTCCCACCAAGTACGGCGAGACCGTCCCCGACGGCACCAGCTTGGGACTGACGCTGACCAATCCGTCCACCGGGTCCGGATCGGAGGTGAGCGAATACGCCCGCCAGTGGTACCGACCGTCGATCAGTACTCCGAGTCGGACGTACTGCCCGGGTGTGTGGCCCTGCCACTCGAAACCCGGCCGGATGTACACCGAGACGGCCTCCGATCCCTCCGGTGTCACCCGCTCGACCTTCCCCCGAAGCTCGCGGGTGGTCCACAGCGGATTGATCATCGACAGGTAGTCGTCGGGCCGGAGCGGATTGAACAACGATCGGACTGCGCGCAGCATCGTCCGTCGTACAAAAGAAACCTGGGGCTTGGCCCCCCGTTCAGCCATACTCAACGGTAACCCTGTGCGCCGTGCTACACATCCGAATCGCTCAGACTCGAATGAGACTGCTACACAAGGTGAACAGAACCGGGCTGTTCCGACCGGTCAGCGCGCTCTGGAAACGCGGTCGCCCAGGGCGGCACTCACTTTTCCGTACCAACCGACCGGACGGGCAAGCCCACGCGTGGGCACATCGGCCAGCAACGCCTCGGCCGTTTCCTCCGCATCGATCTTGTTGTCGCCGATGCCACCCGTGGCACCTCGCTTGGCCCACCCGACGACGTAGCACCCCGGAACCGGAGTGCCGTCGGCAGCGGTGATGCGACCGCCGACATTACGGATGGTGCCGCTGATGTCGTCGAACGGGATTCCCGGTGACGGGGTTCCGCGATAGCCGATCGCGAGCAGAACCAACTCGGTCGGCAGCTCGACGGCGTGCTCACCGACGCCGACTTCGATGGACTGCACCGAGTCGCTGCCGTGGAGAGCAGCCGGAGCTCGGCCGAACGCGAAGACGATGCGGCGGGCGTGTGCCTGCGAGCCCAGTTCGACTTGCGTCGCCCCAGCCAGAGCCGACGCAGGAGCGGACAACGGCAGGCGATCGATGGCGTCGACGATTCCGTCCGGTCCTGCCACGACGACGTCGACGCCGGCGCGATCGACGAGCGCCTTGCATTCGGACCGGGTGAACGCCGCGAATTCAGGACCACGACGGGCGAGGACGACGACCTCGCGGACGCGATGGCGACGCAGCTCGGCCAGAGCATGAGGAGCGATCTCGGTTCCGTCGAGCCGGTCCGGATCGGCCGTGAGGATACGAGCAGCGTCGAGTGCGACGTTGCCGTTTCCGACGATGGTGACGCGATCGACGCCGGTGAGATCGATCGCGTCGGCAGCAACGTCGGGGTGGCCGGTGTACCAGC
>NZ_LVCU01000578.1:0-25081 GCF_001647185.1 Rhodococcus sp. EPR-147 | reverse complement strand
ACCACCGAGTCGAACTTCCGAGCCAGTTCGACGTGGTCGACATCCTTGCCGACCTCGACACCGAGCTTCATCGTCACCCGTGGATGGACGAAGATCCCACGGAAGTGCTCACTGATGCGTCGGGTACCGAGGTGATCGGGAGCGACGCCGTAGCGGGCGAGACCGCCCGCGGTGGGCAGCCGGTCGTAGAAGGTGACGTTGGTGCCGGGCACGCGCAACAGCGCCTGGGCGGTGTAGCAGGCTGCCGGTCCGGTCCCGACGATGGCGATGTCGATCGGCGGCAGTTCGTTGACCGTCGCCACCGGGAATCGAGGCGCGCCCCACTCCGCCACGGCGGGCTTGTCCTTGTAGTAGTCGGCGTTGATGTCGGCGTAGATCTGCTGGTCCGGTGTCAGACGCGAGACGCGCGTGATCGCGTCCACCGGGCACGCGTCCGCGCAGGCACCGCAGTCGATGCACGAGCGCGGATCGATGTAGAGCAGCTCGGTCTTACCGAAATCCGGCTCGTCGGGCGTCGGATGAATGCAGTTGACCGGGCACACCGACAGGCAGGATGCGTCGTTGCAACAGTTCTGCGTGATCGCGAACGGCATGGTTTATCTGATGTCCTTCACGGCCTCGAAAAGAGTGGTCAGAGCATGTGCAAACGACGGTAGATCATCTCGGCCGGCTTGGTGATCAAACCGCAATCGAGAAGAAATGCCATCAGGTGCTCGCTCGAGGTGCGCATCATCGTGTGGTGATGGGCGTTGTTCTTCGCTTCCTTCACCGCGCGGTCGACGTCGAGGCCAGCTGCTGCGTAGACCTCCTTGTTGACCATGTTGGACACGATCAGGCGGGCGGCGATCGCGACGACGAGCGCGCTGGCCTTGCGGCGAGCCGGGCTCTTACCTGCGATGTCTTCACGCATCTGTGCGCGCGCGAAGGTCATGTGCCGCGACTCTTCCACGACGTGGATCTTGCTGGTGGTGCGCACGAGAGGCAGCACGTTCTCGCCGCGCATCCAGTCGCGCTGCATGACGTCGAGTACCTCTTCGGCGACGAGGATGCCACCGTAGGCGACCTCGGCGGACGCGAGAGCCTTGAAGCCACGGCCGAGTTCGATGCTCGATCGACGCGGCAGGTAGGCCTTGATGCCCATCTTCTGGCAGGCGCGGGCGAACATGATCGAGTGACGGCACTCGTCGGCGCTCTCGGTGAGAGCGAACTGGAAGTCCGAGTTCGACGAGTCCTTGCAGTACTGATCGCGCAGGACCATCTGCTGCAGGATCATCTCGAACCAGATGCCGGTGCTCATGATCGAGCAGACCTCGTGGCGGGTGAGCGTGATGCGCTGCTCTTCGCTCATCTCGTCCCACAGCTTCGTGCCGTAGAGGGTGCTCCACTCCGGGTTGAGTCCGTAGAGGGAGGGATCGAGATCGGCTTCCCAGTCGACCTCCTCGGAGGGGTCGTACGACAGCTGGGCGGCGGAATCGAGCAAACGAGCGGAGACATCCTCGGGCTCGAGAACGTCGTTCCTGGAGAGTGTGCTGGTCATCGCCGTGGTTCCTTCCATCGTCGAAACGCTGTATGTAACTGTTACGGAGATTACCAGGTACTTGGGGACACAGGTAGTCACTCGAGAAGAAATCTCGTCGAATCTTTTTCCGGACCCCTACAGTTCGAGCGAACAGAGAACGGAGATTCATCGGTGATCGCAGCTCTACGGTCCGCCCTCACCCGCACCCCGATGCGCCTCTACGCGGCGGGCATGGTCTCGGCCAACGCCATCGGAGCAGTCATCGTCTTCGTGTTGGCCCGCTTCATCCTGCCGTTGCCGGTCGGCTCGGAGGAGATCCTGTCGGACCGAAATTACGTCGCCTTCTTCGTGTATCTACCGGTCGCGATCGCCATCGGGATCGCGCTCGGCCTCCGCGTTGCGAAGCCCCTCGTGCTGTGGCTGCACACCGGCGGCACGCCCTCGGACGCCACCGCGATCGCCATCGTGCGGCTGCCCCTTCGTCAGCTCGGCGTCCACGTGCTGCTGTGGGCACTCGGCGTCGCGGTGTTCGTCGGGGTCAATGCGTCGGCAGGCGCGGCGCTGTCGATCATCGTCGCGATTGCCGTCAGCTTCGGCGGCCTGGCGACCTGCTCGCTGGGCTATCTGGTTGCCGAGAGAACGCTTCGGCCGATCACCGCAGCGGTGATGGAAGTCAGTGCGGTCACCGATTCCGCCGCACTCGGCGTGAAGCTGCGCGTCGTTCTCATCTGGGTCCTGAGCACGGCCATTCCCATCCTGGGGCTCGGCCTCATCGGACTCGGTAGACTGATCGACACCGTCATCCCACCCGACGTCGACCTGTCCCCCGCGATGGTGTCGCTGTCCGCGATCGCCCTGGTCGTCGGATTCGGCGGCATGTTCCTGGTCGGACGGTCCGTATCGGATCCGCTGCAGCAGGTCAGCACGGCCATGCAACGCGTCGAAGCCGGAGCGACCGACACCCGCGTCGACGTCTACGACGCCTCCGAGATCGGCCGGTTGCAGAACGGGTTCAACAAGATGGTCGTCGGTCTCGACGAGCGCGAACGACTGCGGTCGCTCTTCGGCCGCCACGTGGGCCACGACGTGGCGCAGCGCGCGCTGGCAAGCGCGCCTCGTCTGGGCGGCGAGAACCGAACGGTCGCCGTGCTGTTCATCGACCTCGTCGGTTCGACGGCGATGGCCGAGCGAGAATCCGCGGAAGCGGTGGTCGATGTGCTCAACCGCTTCTTCGCAGTGGTGGTCGAGCACGGCGAACGACACGGCGGCTTCGTCAACAAGTTCGAGGGTGATGCCGCACTGCTGATCTTCGGCGCTCCTCGACCACCCAGATCCCGCGACGGCGGCACTGCGCACCGCACGCACCCTGGCCGTCGCCCTCGCCTCCGACGGCGGCTTCGAGATCGGCATCGGCGTCACGTACGGCCCGGTCATCGCCGGAAACATCGGAGCCGAATCCCGATTCGAATACACCGTCATCGGCGACACCGTCAATCAGGCGGCTCGGCTCACCGATCTCGCGAAGGACGACCCGAACACCGACGTGCTCACGTCGTCGATCGTGCTCGATCACGCCTCCGTCGACGAACGCGCGCAGTGGACGACGGGCGAGGCGGTCACCCTGCGCGGCCGGTCGACACCGACGACTCTGGCCGCGCCCGTCCGGCACCGCTGACGTCCGACCGTTCTGCCGAAAAATTCGAAGGTTTCCCGTTCGGTGCCGATGGGGCATACCCCCCGAACCAACTCACCCATCGCGCATGCGCGAGACATTGACCAGTACAACGTCTCTCGCTCCGAAAGGCATCCATGTCCGCAATTCTGTTCGGCTCGATCAGCACTCTCGTCGACACGTCCGAACTGCAACGTCGCTCGTTCAACGAGGCGTTCGCAGCACACGATCTGAACTGGAACTGGTCTCGCGAGGATTACCGGGCCATGCTCGGATCCAACGGTGGTGCCGACCGAATCAGCGAATACGCGTCCGACACGGGTACCGAGGTGGACGCCGCTGCCGTGCACGCGACGAAGTCCGAGATCTTCCAGCGTCTGATCGGCGAATCCGACGTGAAGACACGACCGGGTGTGGCCGACACGATCGACTCGGCCAAGGCGAACGGCATGAAGGTGGGCTTCGTGACCACGACGTCGCGAGAGAACATCGACGCATTGTTGGCGGCCCTGAGCCCCGAGCTGACAGCCGACTCGTTCGACGTCATCGTCGACGCGTCCTCGGTCGATGCCGGCAAGCCCGACCCCGCGTCGTACGAATTCGCATTGAAGTCGTTGGGCGAGAACGCATCGGACAGCGTCGCCATCGAGGACAATGCCGGCGGTGTCCAGGCGGCGGTTGCCGCGGGCATCACCTGCGTCGCATTCCCCAACGAGAACACTGCAGGCACCGAGTTCGGCTCGGCCACCGACACCGTCGATGCACTTGATCCCGAGAGTGTCCGCGCTCTGATCTCCGCCTGAGCGAAGCCTGCGCAGCGAGCGTTCAGTCAGACCCTTCATCCAATCCTCCAGGAGTAACCAGTGAGCAATCTTCAGGCCCAGGTCGTTGCCGGGGACAGGTCGTTTCGCGTCGAAGGCTACGAACGCATCGAGTACGACCTGATCTACGTCGACGGTGTGTTCGCAATCGAGAACACCGAATTGGCCGATAGTTACCGGCCGTACGGTCGCGCGCTGATGGTCGTCGACGAATCGGTGCACGAGATCTGCGGCGACCGGATCAGCGCGTACTTCGATCACTACGACATCGCCCTGACGGTGGTTCCGGTGCACATCGCCGAGACCGCGAAGTCGCTGGAGACGTTCGAGCGCATCGTGGGCGAGTTCGATGCGTTCGGTCTGGTCCGCACCGAGCCGGTGCTGGTGGTCGGCGGCGGATTGACCACGGACGTAGCGGGTTTCGCGTGCGCCAGCTACCGACGGAACACCCCGTACATTCGCATTCCCACCACACTGATCGGCCTGATCGACGCAAGCGTGTCCATCAAGGTGGCCGTCAACTACGGAAAGCACAAGAACCGCCTCGGTGCGTATCACGCGTCGCAGAAGGTGCTGCTGGACTTCTCGTTCCTCGGCACGTTGCCCGAGGATCAGGTGCGCAACGGCATGGCCGAGCTGATCAAGATCTCCGTCGTCGGCAATCTGGAGATCTTCGAGATGCTCGAACAGTACGGTCCGGAACTGCTGCGAACGCGGTTCGGCCATCTCGACGGAACGGCGGAATTGCGTTCGGTCGCAGACAGACTGACCTACTCGGCGATCGCGACGATGCTCGAACTCGAGGCACCGAATCTGCACGAGATCGATCTCGATCGCGTCATCGCCTTCGGTCACACCTGGAGCCCGACGCTCGAGCTGACCCCGCCTGCCCCGTTCTTCCACGGCCACGCCATCAACATCGACATGGCGCTGTCGACGACCGTCGCCGAACAGCGCGGACACC
Source organism: Rhodococcus sp. EPR-147 (assembly GCF_001647185.1). Lineage (NCBI taxonomy): Bacteria > Bacillati > Actinomycetota > Actinomycetes > Mycobacteriales > Nocardiaceae > Rhodococcus > Rhodococcus sp. EPR-147. The sequence goes on along the minus strand of NZ_LVCU01000578.1, from coordinate 20,105 downwards.
TGTCGACGGCAGACCGCGATCGAGTGCTCGGTGTCATGTCCAGCATCGGGCTGGCATTGGACAGCCCGTACCTGACCCCCGAGTTGCTCTCGGAGGCAACGGCGTCGATCCGCACGCCTCGCGCCGGCATACTGCGCGCAGCGGTGCCGGACCCGATCGGCACGTGCCGCTTCCTCAACGATCTCGACGCAGCCGAGTTGGCCGATGTGCTGACTCTGCACAAGAAGATCTGCCTCGACTTCCCGCGCGCAGGCGAGGGTCTCGACATGTTCACTGCACCGACGCCGTGACCCAGACCCCGCGACCGGTCACCCCGACCACCATTCTGGCGCGCGAGCTCAGCGAGATAGCCGATCTGCTCGACGCCGGTGCCGGGGCGACCGACGAGCTGATCACCCGTGTTCATCGAGCCCGCGATCTCGCGGCGGGACTCGACCCGTATCTCGACACCTGCACCACCTCCCAATCCGCAGCGCTGGCGACACTGGCATCGCGGACCCGCACCGAGGACTGGAGATCACGTGACGTCGTCTCCGGCTCGGGGCCCCTGGAGATGGAAATGCTCTCCGGCCACGTGGAGGGACGCTTTCTTGCGTTTCTCGTGCACATGACCGGGGCGAAGCGGGTGCTCGAGATCGGTATGTTCACCGGCTACTCGGCACTGGCGATGGCCGAGGCTCTGCCCGCGGGCGGCGAGGTGGTCGCGTGCGAGGTGGATCCGTACGTGGCCGAGTTCGCGCGGTCCTGTTTTGCGGAATCGCCTGCGGGCTCGTCCATCACGGTGGAAGTGGGGCCTGCACTGGACACCCTCCGCCGGTTGGAGGGCACGTTCGATCTGGTCTTCGTCGACGCCGACAAGACCGGATACCGCGCGTACGTGGAGCACCTGCTCGGTAGCGAGCTGCTGGCCGACAACGCCGTGATCGCCGTCGACAACACCCTCCTGCAGGGGCAGCCGTACAGCGAACGCCCCACCGAGAACGGCCGGGCCGTCGCAGAATTCAACGAGTACGTGGCGAACGACCCCCGCGTGGAGCAGGTGCTGGTGCCGTTGCGCGACGGCGTCACCTTGATCCGGCGCACATGATCCGCACTGTCGCAGCACTTGTCGGACTCACTGCCACCCTCCCCGCCGACCTCGTGGCGGCGGGGGTGGCTGCCGTCCGCGGTGGCCGGCCCGCCACGCGCCGAACCGACTCCCCCAAGACGGTCATGATCAGCGGCGGGAAGATGAGCAAGGCCCTGCAGCTCGCGCGGTCCTTCCATCTCGCCGGGCACCGGGTCGTCCTGGTGGAATCGGCCAAGTACCGTTTCACCGGCCATCGGTTCTCACGTGCGGTCGACCGATTTCACTGTGTACCCGACCCGACCGAATCCGGGTACGCCCGAGCACTTCTGGATGTGGTGCTCCGCGAAGGCGTCGACGTCTTCGTCCCCGTCGCGAGTCCGGCTGCGAGCATCCACGATGCCGACGCACGGGCACTGCTCGATTCGCACTGCGAGGTCCTGCACGGCAACGGCGCGACGGTGCGCATGCTCGACGACAAGTCCAGGTTCTCCGAACACGCTGCGGCGCTCGGCTTGCGCGTTCCCGATTGGCGACGCATCACCGACGTCGAGCAGATCGCGCAGTTCGACTTCCCACCGGGCCGTGAGTACATCCTCAAACGCATCTCGTACAACCCGGTCGGCCGCATGGATCTGACGCGATTGACCCGCGACACGCCTGCCGAGAACCTGCGATTCGCACGCAGTCTCGGGATCTCCGAGGACGATCCGTGGATCCTGCAGCAATTCGTCGCCGGGCAGGAGTACTGCACCCACGGCACCGTCCGCGGCGGCCGGTTGCAGGTGTACGGCTGCTGTGAATCATCGGCGTTCCAGGTCAACTACGAGATGGTCGACAAGCCCGACATCCTGCGCTGGGTGGAAACGTTCGTCTCTTCGCTGGACGTCACCGGCCAGCTGTCGTTCGACTTCATCGAGTCCGCCGCCGACGGCCACATCTACGCCATCGAGTGCAACCCCCGCACCCACTCGGCCATCACGATGTTCTACGACCATCCCGACCTGGCTGCCGCGTACCTCGACGACGGCCATCCGGTGATCGTGCCGCGTACGACGGCTCGCCCGACCTACTGGATCTACCACGAGGTGTGGCGTCTGCTCACCGAGGGCAACCGAAAGGCCCGCTTGCGCAGCATCTTCGAGGGAAAGGACGCCATCCTCACCGGCTGGGATCCACTCCCCTATCTGCTGGTACACCACCTCCAGATTCCGTCCCTGCTGGTGCGAAATTTGCTGGCCCGGCGCGGATGGTCACGCATCGACTTCAACATCGGCAAGCTCGTGGAGAACGGAGGCGACTGATGACCCTGTCGGTCCTGGTACTGGTCGGATCGTCGGTGGACGAGTTCCACTGCGATCTGTCTCGGGTGTACGCGGGCGGATTCCTCGACGCACTCGATGGAAATCCCGACTATCGGTTCGAGGTGGCGTTCGTCTCGCCCGGTGGACTCTGGAGCTTCCCCGGTGGCATCGACGCCGCCAGTGTGGCGTCGGCACACCAGATGTCGTTGGCGCAGGCAGTGGACGTCGTCTCGTCGTGGCACTTCGACGTGATGGTTCCACAGATGTTCTGCCTGCCCGGAATGACGACATACCGCAGCCTGTTCGATCTGTTGGGCGTGCCGTACGTGGGCAACGGTCCGGACGTGATGGCGATGACGGCCGACAAGGCTCGCGCCCGAGCCGTGGTCGCGGCGGCCGGGGTCGCCGTCCCGACCGGTGTCGTGGTGCGGTGCGGTGACAACATCGACGTCGAACTGCCGGTGGTCGTCAAGCCCGTCGACTCGGACAATTCGATGGGCGTCACACTGGTTCGCCAATCCGACCGGTTGGCAACCGCTGTGAGCGAGGCTCTGACGTATTCGTCTGCGGCACTGGTGGAGTCGTACATCCCCCTCGGCCGCGAGGTCCGTTGCGGCATCATCGCACGGGGCGACGAGCTGATCTGCCTTCCACTCGAGGAGCATGCCGTCGAGTCGATTCGTACCAGCGCCGACAAGTTGAATCGCACCTCGGACGGGGATCTATACCTGGTCGCGAAGGAGCAGACCAGGGCCTGGATGGTGGACGTCTCCGATCCGATCACCGAGAAGGTCTGGGCGGCAGCACGATCGTGCTATCGATCTCTCGGCTGCCGGCACTACGGTCTGTTCGACTTCCGGATCGACCCCGACGGACAACCGTGGTTCCTCGAAGCCGGTCTGTACTGCTCGTACTCGCCGTCGAGCGTGCTCGCCGTGATGGCCTCGGCGGCAGGTATCGCCGTCGACGAACTGTTCGCACGAACGCTCGACGAACTGTCGGTGAAGGAGTTGTCCTCGTGACGTTGGGAATCGAGATCGACGAGCTGGACCTGAGCTCCACCGAGACCGAAGAACTGCGAACGCTGTTGGCCGAACACGGCGTGCTGATTCTACGCAGACAACCCTTGGACGACGCAGGCTTCCTGGCATTTCTCCGGCGGTTCGGCGAGATGATGTTCACCGAGGGCGAGACGCCAGTGCCGGGCTTTCCCGACCTGAACGTCATCAGCAACGTCGGCCGCACCACACCGCCGAAATCGACATTCCACGTGGACACCACGTATGTACCGAATCCGCCTGCCTACACCGCACTACGTGCGGTCGAGGTACCGGAGTCCGGGGGCAGCACGCTGTTCAGCGACCAGTACGCGGCCTACGACACCTTGCCGGCCGACCGCAAAGCGGACCTCGCCGGAAGAACGGTGACGCACCGAGTGACCGGGGTGGCGTCGGACACCGATTCCTGTGCCGAACATCCTTTGTTCGCAGTGCATCCCGTGACCGGGCGTACCGCACTGGCGTTGTCGGCGCCTGCGCGATGCGTCGCGATCAGCGGAATGTCCACCGAGGAGGCACAGGAGACCGTGCGATACCTGTTCGAGCATTCGACTCGCGAGACCAATGTGATGCGACACGCGTGGGCACCGGAGGACGTCGTCATGTGGGACAACCGATGTGTGATGCACAGAGCCGATCACAGCGGGGTCGTGGGAAACAGGGTCATGCACCGGGGAATGGTTGCCAATGGTGAATCGCCGTCGGTTATGTGACCGACAACTCAAAGATTTGCCGGTTCGCCCGTAGTCCGGACAATCGAGTCATGACTTCCCCATTGACGATCAGCCGCGAAACAGCCGTCGGTGCCGAAGCTCGTCTGTCCTGGATATTGTCGGGACTGGCAGGGATGGTGGGTGCAGTTGCCTTCCTCCATTCCGCCGGCTACTTCGTGACCTTCATGACCGGCAACACCGAGCGAGCAGTCGTCGGACACTTCGGGCATCCCGAGGGCAAGGAGGTCACCCCGGGGGCCTCACCGATCGCGGCACTGGCGCTCATGGGCTCTTTCCTGGCAGGCGTCGTGATCTCGTCGATCTGCCGTCGTCGCTACTGGTCGAATCACCCGCACGGAGCAACGGTGCTCACCACGATCGCACTCGCCGGAGCAGGCGCGATCGACATCGCCATCTCCGGATGGTCGTCGGCCAACGTGAACTTCTACCCGATTCTGTTGGTGGCCTTCGCACTCGGTGCTCTCAACACCGCGTTCACGAAGAAGGAAGAGACCTACATTCCCCTGAGCTACGTCACCGGGACCATGGTCAAACTCGGCCAGGGAATCGAGCGGCACATGTTCGGCGGCGGGACGCGCTACGACTGGCTCTGCTACACAGCCCTACTCGGATCGTTCGCCTTGGGAGGCGCGATCGGAGCCTTCATCGGCGTCGTCATCACCGGCCCGCAGGTACTGCTTCTGACCGCACTGATCAGCTTCGGCGCGACGATCTTCACGTTCACCCACACCGAGCGTCGTTCGCTGCTGGGGTGAGGCCGCCGACCCGGGTCAGTTCTCGACCAGCGGCGAGGCCACCACGATCTTGCGCAACATCTGCTCGATGAAACCCGGGGACAGGCGTGACCCGATCAGCACTTGCCGCTGCACCAGCCCCTCGATCATCACCACGAGGGTCTCGGCGTCGGACGGCGGATCCTCGGAGTCCAACGAGGCGACGATCCACTGGGTGTAGGTGACGAATGCTGCTCGTTGACTGTCGAACAACTCGCGAATTTCGTCGTCGTGCTGCGCCTCGCCGAGCATGATGTGGCGAGCGATGACCCGTTGGACGGCATCCCCGGTCGTCATGGCGTCGATGAAATCGATGATGCGCGACACCACGATATCGGCGGTGAGCGGCTTGACGTCGACGAGACTGCCGAAGGTCGCTCCGGCCACCTCGAAGTCGCGGACGAACAGCTGACCGAGAGCCAGGTGAAGCAGCCGACTCCGGGTGGGCGCGTGGTAGTTCACCGACCCGGGTCCCAGTCCCGCTGCGGCGTCCACCGCCCGGTGCGTCAAGCCGCGAAGACCTCGGGTGGCGAGCACCTCGATCGCGGCCGTGGCGATCTCGTCGCGCCGACGCACTCTCGACTCGTCGTCCCTGGGGTGTGCCGGACTCATACCGCGCAGTGTAGTGCCCGGCTGTTGACATACATCGATTCCACGACCTAGCCTCAACGAATGTTGAGAGGGGTGGTCGCATGACCCGGGGGCCGACACGACGCCAGATCATGATCGGAGCGGCCGCTGCGGCCACCGTCGCCGTCGTCGGCCCGGTAGCCAAGGCGGTGGCGGCCCCGGCAACCGGTTCGGCGGACGAGTGCGGTGAGCGCTACCAGGGCTACCGCGACGCCGATCGAGATCTGCCGTACGCCCGATACATGGCACAGCGAACGACGCCCGCACCGACCGCCGTCGCGGACGCCTGTGCGGGCCCGGCCCTCGCGCCGGATTCGATTCCTGGATTCGATTCCATCACAACCGATCTCGCGCCCACCGGCTACTCCACGATCGAGACCGGATACGGTCGACGCGCCGATGGAGTGACGTTCGTGGCGGTCCGCACGGTGATGCCGCGCGTGACGGCAGCGATGTGGGACTGGTGGTTCGGCTGGCATTCCACCGAGGCCGCACGCTACAAGCTGTGGCATCCCGACGCCCACCTCTACGCAGCCCTCGCCGAGGATCGAACGGCACTCGACATTCCCGACAAGGCCAAGTACGTCGGCAACACGACTTTCGTGGACGAGTACGTCGGGCCGAAGCTGCAACAGCTGGGCATTGCCTTTCGCGATCCGATTGCGCACGGCTTCGACGTTCCCGCGGATCAGACGATCGTCTTCGGCCGAGTGGGCAGCTCCATCGCGCCGGTGGACCTGGGCTGGCTGGCCCACCAGGTGCGTCCCGTCGAGGGCGGTGCCGAGATGCGTAGCCGTTTCTTCCTGAACCTGCGCGGGCTGCACGTACCGGACATCGAGCAGGCCGTGTGCGCCGTCCGCCGCGGGGCGTCGGTCGATCCGACGGACCTCGATCTCGGGGTCGATCTCGCCCGAGATCTGTTGTTGCACTGCGGACAGGAGATGAATCACCTGGCCGGCTTCCTGCCGGAGTTGTACGCCGAGTTCGGGAGCTAGTGCCCCAGAAACACCTTGGCCAAGACGATGAGTGCTGCGACCGCAGCGGTGGCCAGACCACCCAGAATTGCGCGGAAGGTCAACGGGTTGCCGCGAATTCGTTCCGTGACCATCTGAATCGTCGCGATGCGTATCACGATGACTCCGCCGGCCAGCAGTTCCGACCACTGCCCCGGGAGCACCGACAACCAGCCGAGGGCCAGCATCACCGCAGGGACCGTGCCGGAGCTCAGGATCGGCACGGCGTCACGGAATTCCTCGACGGCCTCGAACGTGCGTTGCTCGTCGGTTGCATCGCCGTGCGCTTCGGGAATCTGACTGCTGGCGACGAAATCGGCGAACACATGCGCCAGAAACGTCGTCACCGCCGTGGCCAGAACCAGAACAGCAGCAGTTCCGTTCTCGATCGAGCTCGGCGTCGATGCTGCGACCGCCGCCAGAACCAGGATGTTTCCGTAGACGTAGGCCGACAGTCTCTTGGCCGCCCGCGCGGGCTCGAGCGGGCCGTCCGCGCGGGTGACCAGACGGCGATACAGCCGTGTTCTGCGAATACGGGGCTCGGCGTCGCTCATGCAGGAGATCGTTGCACGGCCGAGACGATCATTCGACGGGAACGCCGAGCCGACCGGCCTGGTAGTCCTCGAACGCCTGCAGCACTTCGGACTTGGTGTTCATGACGAACGGGCCTGCCATCGCGACGGGTTCCCTGATCGGCTTGCCGCCGAGAACGAACACCTCCAGCGACTCCCCCGCCGTAGACGCGGACATCTCGATGGTGTCGCCGCGGCCGAACAGCGCCGTCTGCCCCATCCTGATCGGACGCTTCTCCGCGCCCACGGTGCCCTCGCCCGCGAGAACGTAGATCAGTGCGATGAACTCCCTGTTCCACGGCAGCGTCAGCGCCGCACCCGGTGCGATGGTGCTGTGCGAGAGCGCAATCGGCGTGTACGTCGACCCCGGGCCCTGCATGCCTGCGATCTCGCCGGCAATCACTCGGACCAACGCACCACCGTCGGGACTCGACGCCAGTGCGACTCTGCTGCCGGTGATGTCCTGGTAGCGCGGGTGCGCCATCTTGTTCTCGCGCGGCAGATTGACCCACAGCTGAACACCGTGGAACAGCCCACCCGAGAGCACCAGATGCTCCGGCGGAGCCTCGATGTGCAGGATGCCCCCGCCCGCCGTCATCCACTGGGTGTCGCCACCGCTGATGATTCCGCCGCCGCCGTGAGAGTCCTTGTGCTCCATGATGCCGTCGATCATGTAGGTGACCGTCTCGAACCCGCGATGCGGATGCCACGGCGTCCCCTTCGGCTCGCCGGGCGCGTAGTTGACCTCGCCCATCTGATCCATGTGGATGAACGGGTCTAGTGACGCCATGTCCAGTCCCGCGAATGCGCGACGGACCGGAAAGCCCTCGCCCTCGTACCCCGTCGGTGCCGTCGTGACGGACCGGACCGGCCGGGGGACGGCGGTGGCGTCGGGCATGGGGATTCGGGGCAAGGCGAGGATGTTGTCGACCGTCACTGCAGGCATGGCGTCCCTTTCGGCAATGTAGTTGACTCTGCAACTACTCTGATCGCCTCAACCAGACGACGCCCGACGGTATTCCCGCAGTCAGCCCCGCCGGTCGGCCAGCCATTGCCGGATCTCGTCGGTCGGCTGCTCCACGACGTCGTCGAATTCCGAGTGCTTGCCCACGAAGGCCGCTACCAACTCGCAGATCGGCACGATCCGCTTGGCATCGTTGCGGGTGGCGTCGAGCGCCTGCTGCACGAGAATCGTTGCCAGACCACGCCCGCCGTAGGCTGCGTCGACCTCGGTGTGGAAGAAGATACGTCTGCCGTGTTCGTCGTCGGCGAACTCGGTGAACCCGACCTGCGAGCCGTCGACCGAGACCGTGAAACGATCTGCTTGCTGGGTGATTTCGACCTGCGCACCCGTTTTGTCGACCGTCATGTCGCACTCCTCGTTCCAGGAAGGCGCGCACCGCACCTCGTCGATCGTGAACGCTACCGAACACCTGGATCCGGCGCGTTTCCGATCCACAGTCGCATACAGGGGTGCCCGGTGACCGATACTGCCTCTGTACGGTGGAGCGAAGGACCTCGACCGATGAATCATCTAGGGGAAGGAACTTCATGGCTCAGCCAGACAGGCTGGAGAAAGACCCGAACAAGGGTTTCGTGGCCCTGCTGGGGTGGAGTTTGGCCGCGGTGGAAGCACTGGACAAGTTCGATCGGCGATACGTCGTCGTCGCCCCCGAGTGGGCCGAGGCGTACTGCACCGAGCACGACATTCCGTACCTCCCGTGGAACTTCGAGCGACTCAACGATCGCTCACTGGAAATTGCCGAGACCCTGCAGGACAAGGGTGTCGACGTCGCGATCCCGCTCTACGAGGAGACGGTCGAGTGGGCCGGTGCCATCAACTCGGTGCTGCTGGGCAACCCGCGACTGTTCGGTCAGGCGATGCTGCTGCGCGACAAGTCCTTGATGAAGCGTCGCGCCCAACTCGGTGGAATCCGCGTCGGCATCTTCGAAGAGGCCCACGACCGCGAGGACGTCATCCGATTCCTCAAGCGAGTCAACCAGACCTTGCTCAAGCTCGACGGCGATCCGAACGATCCCATCCATGTCAAGGCATTCGACAAGGCAGGCTGCCTCGGCCACCGTGTCATTCGCACCCCCGACGAGGTCGACTCCATTCCCGACGAGGAATTTCCGGCGCTGATGGAATCGCATCTCGACGGTTGGGAGTTCGCCGTCGAAGCATGGATTCACAACGGCAAGATCAAGTTCCTCAACATCTCCGAATACGTCACGCTCGGCTATTCGGTGTTCGTTCCGGCCACACCGGAACTGGAGAAGTACCGCGAGCAGATCACGGTGCAAATCGAGAAGTTGATCAAGACGTTCGACATCGAGTTCGGCTTCATTCATCCCGAGTACTTCGTCACCAGTGACGGCGAGATGTACTTCGGCGAAGTTGCTTACCGCCCACCGGGTTTCAAGGTGTTCGAGCTGCTCGAGCGGGCCTACGGCTTCAACGCCTACCAGGGCCTGGCGTTGGCGTTCGACCCGAAGACCATCGAGGAGGAGATCGACGCCTTCTTCCCGAAGGAGGTCGTCGACGCCACCGGTGTCGCCGGATGTTTCGGAGTGTACCCGCGACGCCGCGTCGTCAGCCAACTGCAGATTCCCGAGGAGACCAGCGGGCACGACTACTACGAGACCAACGATCTGTCGGCACCGGTGGAGGAAACCGTCACCAAGAGAACGGCATTCGGCACCCACTGGGGCCTGCTGTACTTCTTCGGTGAGGACACCTACGTCATGCGTGACTTGTTGAAGCATCAGGAAGAACTGGACTTCTACGTGTGAAGCAGCAACTCGGAGACGACCGCAACCCATCGTCACAGACCATGGACGAGCCGGCACCGACGAACGCGACCACCACCGTGGACAAAGCATTGGCATCACGGTTGGCGCAACTGGACCATGCCGTGCATGCCTTGGCCGATGCACCCGAGTTCAGCAAGAACACCAAGGTGCGAAGAGTTCTGGATGGTGTGCATCGAGTCCTGTTGCAGCCCGGCGGTTGCGGTGCAATTCGCGAACGCGCCGAGGTGCTCGAGAATGCGGGGCTGTTCGCGGGCACCGACTGGGCGCAGCCGGACATTCTCGTTCCAGGGTTCGTAGGGCCCAGCTTGCGCAGCGGCAACGACGACACCTTCGTACTCGAGGCGACCAGCGAACTGCGGATGGTCGCGATCGTCGCGGGCGAGTACCAGCATGCTGCGGTGACCGCCGAGGATGCCCGCCGGTTCCTCTCTCAGGTTCTCGCGGTGAATCTCGACGTCCTGTTCACACCACCGTCCGAGTCGGAGCGAGTTCGCCTGGGCCGCACCGCGCATCTGATCCGTGATCTGTTCGGGTACGTGGCCGGGCAGATCGGCTACGACAGTGTGCTCGACGAGTTGGTCGAGGAGATCTGGCGGATTCTGCGGCAGCGTCCGATTCAGGTGGACACCATCAAGGACATGGTCACCCGCATCGCGATCTATCGTGACGATCCCACCGTCGATCTCGGCACGTCCGGTCAAGGTCTGGATCGGTTGATCACGGCACTGTTCGGCACAACCGATGCCTGCCGCGAGGATCCGGGCGTCGAGGTGTACCGATCGCGACTCGAGGCGATGGACGTCGAGGCGTTGCAGTTCGAGGCCCGCGGATTCGCGCGAGCCATGCACGACACCGGGCTCGTCTCCCCGTATCACGCGACGCTGACGCAGTATCTCGTCGACCATTACTCGTACGTTCTGCCCGAGGCCCTCGGCCTTTCCGATACCGGCCGGACCTGCCTGACGCGGTATCCGGAACTGGTGCATCGCCTCATCGAGGAGACGGTGTATCCCGAGACCGCGCAGTGCCTCTACGGATTGGCACTGCTTCTCGATCGCGGGATTCTGCATCAGCCGCCGATCGTGCCGTCCCTGTGGCGGCAGATCTCGCTGAAACTTGCTCCCGCGGTGCGGGAACGACTGATCACCACGTTCGGACCCGTCCCCGCGCCGGAGTCACGCTTGCTCGGGGGCCTGCTCTCGATGCTGGGGCAGCCCCTCGGCGTGGGCCAGGGCGACAACCCGACGTGTCAGTCGGCGCGGGCATTGTCGATGTGGGCCTACAACGATCCCGACTACCTGCTGCAGATGGTGGTGTGGGCGGCGCGTGACGAGGAGATCGTCATGCACTTCGAGGGGCAGTCGATCTCGTCGACCGAGAGTGTCAGCGGCGTCGCCACGACCGATCCGGGGGACCTCGATCCCGCGTCGCTGTTGCTGGTTCCACACCTCGATCGCATCTATGCCGAGATGGTCCGGCGTTGCGCCGATCGTCCCGGCGACCCGCACCGCTGGGTCAATCCCGAGTTCCACGGGTGGTGGTCGGCACGCGAATTCCACATCGACGTCGATGTCGCGACCGGCAATCTCGTCGACCTGGACGCCTTTCTGCGGCAGTTCTACGCGGCGTACCACCCGGAGTACAACGGGCACCAACCCTTGATCCATCCGCAGCCGGCAGGTGTGGCCGTAACCGACAGCGCCGCACGGTATGTGGGGTGGCACGCCATCACGATCCTGCGCGTGAACACCGATCCCGACGGCGCCATGCGGGTGTACTTCTTCAACCCGAACAACGACAGCGGTCAGGACTGGGGCGACGGCGTCGTGGTGGGCACGGCGGGCAACGGCGAACGCGCAGGCGAGGGTTCGCTGCCGTTCGACCAGTTCGCCTCACGGCTGTACATCTTCCACACCGATCCCCTCGAGCACGGCGAGCCGGAGAGAATCCCAGCCGAGGACATCGAGCGCATCCGCGGCTACATCGAACGGAGTTGGGGCGCAGAACGATCGGTGCCCGAGGCCTGAGATCCACTTGTGCGCCCCGAGTCGACAACTCGGGGCGCACAAGTGATCTTGTGGCGTCAGTCCTTCTTGTCCAGCGCTTCCGGCTTGTGCACCGCGTCCTTACCGGATTTGTCGCTCTCGACCCGGTACTGCGGCTCGTCTTTCGATGCCTTCACGGTGCGGCCTGCGGCTTCGGTCTCGGAGGTGATCTTCTCCACCACCGTTCCCTCGGTCGTGTTTCCGTGGGTCTGCCATTCGACCTTGTCACCCTTGTGCAGTTCGTCCTTCGACATGTTCGCGTTGTCCTTTCGCCGGTGTGAACCCCGCTTACCCGCCGAAGTCTCGATGCAATCAGCTGGTTCCCAGAGCCGGTGCCAGCGTGGTGAACCAGGCCTCACGCAGCTGATCCTCGAACAGCGGCCAGGTGTGCGCGCCCTCCTCGCGCATGGACACCGTTGCCGGCACGTCGGCTCGGCGCAGGGCGTCGACGAAGATCGATGTGCAGTGGTTGACCATGGCCTCCACCGCCATTCCGCCGAACGGTGGGATCGCGCCCTCGGGAATGCGATCCACCGGCCCTGGTAGTCCGCGGGAGGAGCTGACGTAGACCGCGGTTCCGCGCAGCCGCTCGACGTTCAGTGACGGGTCGTGGTCGCGCCATCCCTGACTTCCCGGCAGCCCCCACATGTTGAAGGGGTTGTTGAGTCCGCCGGCGATCATCGCCGAAATACCGGCAGTGGCAAGCGGGTCGGACGGTGCCGGGCATCCACTGAACGACGCGGCCGCGTCGAACACATCCGGGGCCTGGATCGCGAGATCGAGTGCGGGACCACCACTCATCGACAGCCCTGCCACGCCGCGTCTGCCGGTCGAGCCGTAGGCCGCGTCGACGGCGGCAGGTAATTCGCGGCTCAGGTAGGTCTGCCACTTGTTGCTGCCGAGCACGGGATCGATTGTCTGCCAATCGGTGTAGAAACTGAAGCGACCGCCGATGGGTGCGACGACCGTGACGTTCTTGTCGAGAAAGAACTGCTCGACGCCCGAGTTGTTGAGCCACCCGACTCCGTCCTCGTTGCCGAGTGCGCCGTTGAGCAGCACGAGAGTGGGCGCAGGGCCGCCTTCCGGCGAATGCAACACCTCGTTGGAAATGACCCGATTCATGGACGGGGAGAAGACGTTCAGCACCGCGCGGGTTGCCGACACCTGATGGATGCCGACGGCTTCCGCAGCCGCGTCGGCCGATCCGGAGTTCCCCGGCAACGCCTGCGCCGGTGTTCCGGTCATCAGCATCGACGCCGCTGCCGCGGCCGTCACGACCGCAGCGGATCGCGCTAGTTTCTTTCTCTTGTGTCCCATTGGCAACTTCAGCACCATACGAGGGTCGCACGGATTCCGCTTTCTACCGCTAACGATCGGATTACGAAACCGATCGGTCCGTTCGCTTGCCGCCTGCGGGGCTCAACCGGCTCTGATCCGCGCGGCCTGCAGCGTCAGATGGTGCCGCTCGGGAATCGACGACGCCTTATCCGCCGCCTCCGCGTACAACTCGGCAGCACGCTGCAGATCACCGGCTTTCTCGCACAAGTACGCGGCCGCCGCTGTGTGCCGCGGGACGGCCGGATCGACCTCGCCCAGCGCCTCGAGCCCCGCCGCCGGACCGTCGGCCTCCCCGATCGCCACCGCTCGATTGAGTCGGACCACGGAACTGTCCGTGAGAGCGAGCAACTCGTCGTACCACTCGACGATCTGCGGCCAATCGGTCTCCTCCACACACCGGGCGTCGGCGTGCAAGGCGGCGATGGCCGCCTGCGCCTGGAACTCACCCAACCGATCGCGGGCGAGCGCCGCCTGCAGGATGTGCACTCCCTCCGCGATCAGCGTTGTGTCCCAACGAGATCGATCCTGCTCAGCGAGATCGATGACGTGACCGTCGGGCCCGGTCCTGGCCGAACGCCGGGCGTGGTGCAACAGCATCAGCGCCAACAGTCCGGCCGTTTCCTCGTCCTCGGACAACCCGGCCAACTGCCGGGTCAACCGAATCGCCTCGGCCGCCAGATCGACGTCCCCGGTGTACCCCTCGTTGAAGACGAGATACAGCACTCGCCGCACCGTCCCCACATCACCGGGCGCGTCGAAACGCACGTCGCGCACCGTGCGTTTGGCGCGGCTGATGCGTTGCGCCATGGTCTTCTCCGGCACCAGGTACGCCCGCGCGATCTGCCGCGTCGTCAATCCCCCGACGGCACGCAGTGTCAGTGCCACCGCTGCCGCCGGACCGAGCGAGGGATGCGCGCACAGAAAGAACAACTGCAGCGTGTCGTCGACGCCGCTCACGGTGCCAGGATCCGGTTGTGCCGCGACTCGATCCTCTCGTGCTCGTCGCGCCTTCTCGGATCGTTCTGCGTCGAGAAACTTGCGCCACGCGACGGTCACCAGCCAACCCTTCGGCTCGGCAGGCGCGTCGGCGACCCACGTGGAGGTTGCCTCGAGCATCGCCTCCGCCGCGGCGTCCTCGGCCGACGCGAAGTCGGCTCCGCGGTGGACGAGGACGCCGATCACCGCGGGTATCAGTGCCCGCAGCACCTGGGGGTCCATGGCGGTCGTCAGCCGGCGATGGTGGGGGGAGCCTCCATGAACGGACGCAGTTCGAGCCACTCGTGAATCGGTTCGCCGCCTGCTCCCGGCGCGGCCGACAACTGCCCGGCGAGTTCGAGCGCCCGCTCGTAGGTCTCCACGTCGATGATCATCCAGCCTGCGATGAGATCCTTGGTCTCGGCGAACGGACCGTCGGTGACCGGCGGCTTGCCCTCACCGCCGGAGCTGACCCAGGTCCCCTCGGGAGCCAGAGCCTGGGCGTCGACGAACTCGCCGGTGGCTTCGAGTTCGGCGGCGAAATCCTGCATGAACTGGATGTGCGCGTGCACCTCCGCAGGCGTCCACCGGTCCATCGGGACGCTGTTGATCGGCTCCAGAGCGCCGCGGTAATGCTTGAGCATGAGGTACTTGGCCATGATGTCTCCTGACGTTCGATGCGGCCATTCTTGCCGCATTCGACCCTGGGACGGAACCGGTACGCAGAATTCGACACACTCGACCGAACAGATTCTCAGCGCATCGTGCGCCCTGCCGAGCCGAGCATCTGTGTCGCCTCGACCACTCGAGCCGCCATCGCCGTCTCGGCCGGCTTGCCCCAGGATCGGGGGTCGTAGGCCTTCTTGTTTCCGTACTCGCCGTCGACCTTGAGAACCTGGTCGTACTTGCTCAGCATGTGACCGGCGATGGATCTGGTGAACGCGTACTGGGTGTCGGTGTCGATGTTCATCTTGATCACCCCGCTGGCTACGGCCGAGGCGATGTCCTCTGCGCTGGAACCCGATCCGCCGTGGAACACCAGATCGAAGGGCTTGTCCTTGCCTGTCTCGGCTCCGACGACGGACTGGATCTCGTCGAGGATCTCGGGTCGTAGATGTACCGAGTCGGGGTTGTAGACGCCGTGGACGTTGCCGAAGGTCAGAGCCGTCATGTAGCGACCGCGCTCCCCCGAACCGAGAGCAGCGATCGTGGCGCGCGCATCGTCGACCGTCGAGTACAGCTGTTCGTTGATCTCGTGTGACACCCCGTCCTCTTCGCCGCCGATCACTCCCACTTCGATCTCGAGAATGGTGTTCGCCTCCACCGACAGGTCGAGCAACTCGCGCGCGATCCGCAAATTCTCGTCCAACGGCACGGCCGATCCGTCCCACATGTGCGATTGGTACAGCGGCGGTAGTCCGCGGCCGCGTCGTTCGATCGCGTCGGCCAGCAGGGGGCGGACCCAGTCGTCCAGATTCTCGGCGGGGCAGTGATCGGTGTGCAGCGCCCCCGAGATCGAATAGTGCTGCGCCACTTCGTGTGCGTACTGCGCGAGAGCCTTGGACCCGGCGAAGCGGTTCTGCACGGCGTTGCCGGACAGATAGAGCGCGGTACCGACCGATACCTGAATGATGCCGTCACTCTCGGCTTCGGCGAATCCCTGCAATGCTGCGTTGAGAGTCTGCGAGCCGGTGACATTGATCGACGGGTAGGCGAACCCACCCTCCTTGGCGCGATCCAGCATGGCGGCATACTGGTCCGGACTGGCAATCGGCATGGTGGGTCCTATCTTTCGGGTGTGGCTGCGGTCTACGTGCAGCCGCAGGAATTGCGATGGGTGAAGGTGGTGGGCACTCGAATGGACCGAGGTGTCTCTTCGCTGCCCTCGATTCGATTCAGCAACAGGTCGGCTGCGGTTCGGCCGATCGTCTGCACGTCCTGAGCCGCCGCGGTGAGCCTGGGCTCGAACAGATCCGACCACTCGAAGTCGTCGTAGCACACGAAGGCGAGGTCGGCGGGGATCGACAAGCCCAGGCCGCGAACCGCTTTCAGCGATCCGATGGTCATCGAGTTGTTCATCGACACCAGAGCAGACGGCCGATCCGGACCCGACATCAACTCACGCACCTGGGACTCGGCCACCTCCACACTGGATCGGCCGTCGAGAACGAGTCGAGGATCGAGTTCGATTCCGCGATCCGCCAGTGCGCGGGAGTAGCCGTCGAATCGCTCTGTCGTGGAGGAGATTCCTTCAATGCCGCGGACGATCGCGATGCGTCGATGTCCGGCGTCGAGGAGGTGGGTCGTCAGCTCGTACGCCGACGCGTCGTTCTCCGGGCCCACCTGGTCACAGGAGACATCGAGCATCCGGTCGATCAGCACCAGAGGTGTTCCGCTACGGACGATCTCGGGAATAGTGGAGAATTCCGAGCCGGCTGCGGGCGCGAGAATCATGCCGTCGACCTGACGGTCGAGCAACGAGTCCGTCACCCTGCGCTCGGAGCGAGGCTCGTCGTGCGAGTCACCGAGGATCAACACGTAACCGGCCTCGGACAACCGTTCCTCGACGGCATGGACCAGGCTGCCGAAGTACGGGTTGGTCAATGCGGCGATGGACAGTCCCACGGTGTGCGTCCGACCCGCCGCGAGCGATCGAGCGACGACGTTGCGCCGATAGCCGATCTCGACGATCGCTGCATCGACGCGCTCCCGAGTAGCGGGATTGACGTTGCGGGTTCCGTTGAGCACGTGGGAGACAGTCGATACCGATACCCCGGCCAGGCGAGCAACGTCGTCCATCGTGGGCATGTCAGTAGGCCCGACGCTGTCGGGCCTCGCGGCTCGGCGGAACTGTCATGTCAGCCGCAGGATTCGATCGGCGCGGCATGCGGTCGACCCGATCAGTTCCGCGTTGCGCTCGTCCGAGCCCAGTGCCCAGAACTTCGCGTCCTCGTGCGACTTTCCGTAGGCCTCGTGCCTGGCCACCAGCCGCTCGTGCCGAACCGTCGTGTGCGGGGCCAGAAACCAAACTTCGTCGATCATTGCGCGCGCCGCAGGCCACGCGTCGGACTCCATCAGCAGGTAATTCCCCTCGGTGACGACGAGCGGGACAGTCGACGGGACCGGAATCGAGGACCCGATCGACTCCTCGATCTCGCGCCGAAATCTCGGCGCGTACACGGTGGGGTCGCCGGGCTGCTGGTCGTGAATCGCCGCGATCAGCCGCGCATAGCCGCCGTCGTCGAACGTGTCGTGGGCACCCTTGCGATCGAGCCGGCCCAGCTCGATCAACACCTCGTTGGCGAGGTGGAATCCGTCCATCGGAACCAGTACCGCAAGTTCCGGCCCGAGCGCATCGACGAGTTGCTGAGCCACAGTGGACTTTCCGGCACCCGGCGCACCGGTCAGGCCGAGTATGCGTCGCTGACCGGATACAGCCGACTTTCGCGCCAGCTCCACGAGTTGTTCGAGGGTGGCTTCCTGTACGTCCTGGTCAGTGCTCACCGTTGTCGCTTTCGAGTCCGTGGGTAGTGAAGTGTGTCGGCGGATAGTTCGTGTAACCACGCTCTGGGGCCGATCACCGAGCAGCGCAATGCGGCAACGTGAGCCGACCTGTCGATGCGCTCGGAAAGGGAGCCTGGCTGCGTGGAGTAGTAGGCATACGCGCCGTGGAACGCATCCCCGGCACCCAGAGTATCGACCACTGCGACCGGCTCCACATCGACCGATCCCGATGATCCCTCGGACCACCATTCGACGGGATCGCCGCCGTGGGTCGTGACGACGGTGTGCACGCCGGATCCGACGAGCGCCGCGGCGGTGGAAGCGGTGTCCGACGTGCCGGGGGCGCGAAAGTCCGCCGAGCACACCATGTCCGTGGCGTGCGGAATCAGCTCGCTCATCACCGGTTTCCAGCGACCGGCGTCCACGACCAACGTGGTAACCCGCGCCGCCGCATGTTCCGCGGCGGCGCAGGCGATCAGGGGGTGGTGCCCGTCGACGAGTACGACGTCGGCACCGGCCACGACGGCCTCGAGATCCTCCGGCGGCGAGGCGTCGGAGTTCACGGCGTCGGCCGAGACGACCGACCGATCACCGGTCGATTCGATCACCGTCACCGCAGAGACGGGCACAGCCCTGGTGGAGCCCTCGGCGGCGTCGAGCACCCGCACACCGAAAGCGGCCAGGTCGGCCTTGATCAGCGCTGCCACCGGATCGTCTCCGAGCGCGGTGACGAGCAGAGCCGTCCCGCCGAGCGCGGCGAAGGTCACCGCCGCGTTGGCAGCAGGTCCTCCGGCCGCGACGAACTGTGCGCTCGAGGTGATCTTCTGGTTGGGTGCCGGCGCTGCCGACACTCGATGAACGACGTCGAGTGTCGCCAGCCCGACGAAAACACCGACCGGACCGGTCGATTCAGAGGCCTGCGCGTTCATCGTCGGTCGGCTCCTCCGCGCCGGTCATGAGCGCGACGACCTCGGACATGGTGCGGTTCTTCGGATTCACGACGCCTGCACGCTTACCGAGGCGGTGGATGTGAATGCGATCGGCGACCTCGAACACGTGCGGCATGTCGTGGCTGATGAGCACCACCGGTATGCCTCGGTCGCGGATCGTGCGAATCAGGTCGATCACCATGCCCGACTCCCGCACGCCGAGTGCGGCCGTCGGCTCGTCCATGATGATCACTCCGCGTCCGAACGCTGCCGCCCGGGCAACTGCCACGCCCTGACGCTGACCGCCGGAGAGCGTCTCGACCGCCTGATTGACCGACTTGATGCCGATCTTCAGGTCCTGCAGGTGCTTCGACGATTCCTCGCGCATCCGTGGCATATCGAGGCGACGAAACAGACTGCCGCTGATGCCTTTCCGCTTGATCTCGCGTCCCAGATAGACGTTCGACGCGATGTCGAGCGCGGGAATGACAGCCAGGTCCTGATAGACCGTCTCGATGCCCGCTGCTCGTGCGTCGCGCGTGTTCTTGAACGACACCGGCGAGCCGTTCATCAGGATCTCGCCCGAGTCGGGAATGACAGCGCCCGCCAAAGCTTTGATGAGACTGGACTTTCCGGCACCGTTGTCGCCGATCACCGCCAGCACCTCACCGGGCCGCAACTCGAAATCGGCACCGTTGATGGCCGTCACACTGCCGTAGGTCTTGACCAGGCCGCGCGCTTCCAGAGCGAGGGGGGCATTCACTGTGACCTCCTACGTGCGAATTGATCGACGGCCACCGCGACGATGACGAGAATGCCGGTCGCGACGTTCTGGTACAGGCTGTCGACGCCCGCCTGGGTGAGACCGTTGCGCAGCACACCGACGATCAGGGTTCCGATGAGAGTCCCGATGACGGTGCCGCGGCCACCGAAGAGGCTGGTTCCACCGATGACGACCGCGGTGATCGTTTCCAGGTTGGCGTTCTGATAGGCGTTCGGGTCGGCGTTGGGGATTCGTCCGAGCGCTGCCCACGCCGCGATCGCCGCGATGACTCCCGTGACGATGTACACCGAGAACAGCACGCGACCGGACTTGATGCCCGAGCGATCCGAGGCCTGCGGGCTGCCACCGACCGCGTAAATGTGCCTGCCCCAGGATGTTTGGGACAACGCGTACCACATCACGGCGTAGACAAGCAGCATCACCACCACGCCGTACGTCGTGGAGAAACTGCCGATCTTGAACGAGGTACCGAGCAGCGTCAGCGGTCCGCTCGGTACCTGGTAGGTCTCGGAGCCGGCCAGCAACCTGGTGGCTGCCTGAATCGCAGTGAACGTGCCGAGCGTGAC
>NZ_LVCU01000577.1:0-5958 GCF_001647185.1 Rhodococcus sp. EPR-147 | reverse complement strand
TCGGCTCCGACGGTTCCGCCGACTCCGAAGACCGCACCGAGAGCGCCGGCCAGGCCGCCCTGGATATCGGCCAGTGCGCCGAGGTCGACGGCACCGGTCGCGCCGATGGCGGCGTCGAGTGCTGCCTGCAGCTGTGCGGCGATGTCTCCGCTGATCTCGCCGCCGATGCCTGCGCCTGCTCCGATCAGTCCGGTGAGTGCAGCGCCGAGCCCGACGGTTCCGCCGAGCAGACCGTCGAGGTCCAGATCCAGACCGCCACCGATACCTGCGCCTGCGCCGAGCAGGGCGTCGAATGCGCCGCCGAACGCGGTTCCGAGCTCGAGACCGATCTGGCCTCCGACAGCCAATGCTGCGGCAAGTGCTGCCTGCAGGGATGCCTCGATCTCACCCGCGACGTCGATTCCGCCGGTCAGGCTGCCACCTGCTGCGAGTCCGCCGCCCGCCACTGCGCCTGCTGCAAGTCCGAGCCCGGCCGACAATCCGCCACCGAGGCTCGCGCCGCCGGCGAGGGCACCGTCGAGGCCGGCGGATGCGCCTGCGCCCAGGATGGCCGAGAGCTGGCTGCCTGCGCCGGCGAACAGTCCCGACTCGGCGACCAGGGGTGCCACGGCGACGATGTCGGCGTGGGTGACGTCGCCGAGTCCCGCGGCGGCCAGCGTCATCTCGGGGTTGGCGCAGTAGGCGGCTGCAGCCTGGTCGTCGCGCAGCAGGCCGAGAATGAAATCGAGTACGGCGTTGGTAGCCATCGTGGGTCTCCTTGACGAGTGGTGCTTCGTGGTTGATCACAACGCTAGGCACCGAAGAGCCCCCGCCCAACGGGGCGGATCCCCCCACTCCCCCGGGGGTTGCCAGGGGACTTCGGTTAGGGGATCTCGGCGCTTTAGGGGATTTCACTCGTTGTGCGCTCTAACCTGCTGTGAGACGTAACGAATAATCGGCCACTGCCGACAGTGCGTGTGACGGCAGTAGTACTGACGGCAGTGCGAGACGAAGGCGGCGACACCACGATGAACGCAGGGCTCGGCATACGTATCGGTTCGGTGACGGCGGTGGCTGCTCTGGACACCGAACCCGTCACCTCGGTGGCCAAGCGTTCGGCACTCGACCTCCGTCCGGGCGAGGCCCCGCGTCTGGCAGAGCTCTGGGACCGTTCGACGCGCAATCTGATCAGCGGATTTGCCGACCGGGTGGGCGATCCGGTGGAACTGATCGACGACGACGGCCGCAGTCACCGAGCCGAGGACCTGTACGCCACCGCTGCTCGCGCACTCGTCGCCGAGGTCTCCGCCGGGACCGATGCCGCTCCTACCGTCGTCGTCACCCACCCCACTCGCTGGACGGCGTACACCGCCGAGGTTCTCGGTGAAGCGCTCGAGCGCGCGGGACTCACCGACGTCACGCTGGTACCGGAGTCCGTCGCCACGATGCGGTGGCTCGAAGTGACGCGCGGCCCACAGGCCGACGGCCTGGCCGTGGTCTACGACCTGGGCGCGACCGCACTCGACGTCACGCTGATGCGCACCGGCTCCGAGGCAGGCACCGTCGGAACCGGAGTGCATTCGGAGGAGTTCGGCGGAGCGCAGTTCGATCACGCGATCATGCAGTACGTCCTCGACACCGTCTCGGGAAGCCAATCCTTCGAGTTCGATCCCTTCGACCCCGATACCGTCGGCGCACTCGTGGAACTGCGGGCCCGCTGCGGCGAGGCGAAGGAACAGCTTTCCTACGACACCTCCACGTCACTGACGGTCGACCTCCCGGGCCTGCACACCGAGGTACGCCTGGTGCGCTCCGAGGTCGAAGAACTGGTGCGAGCATCACTGCTGGCGTCGATCGGGGTGGTACGCGACGCCGTCACGGCCGCGGGCCTCGACGTCTCCGACATCGACCAGGTGGTACTCGTCGGTGGCAGTTCGGCCATCCCACTGGTCGCCGAGCTCATGTCGTCCGAGCTGCGAGCACCCGTGGTGGCCGGACCGCGACCCGAACTGACCGTCGCAGTCGGTGCCGCGATACTCGGCAGCGACATCGCCGACGCGACCGCCTCCGACAACGCCGCAGCACTGGCTGCGGCACCCACCACGGCCGTGGCGTCCGCTGCGGCGGCCGCCCCGATGCCTCGCCCCACTCCCCGGCCCGCACCGACGCCCACCGCCGTCGACTCCGACGCAGGAATGTCCGGTCGCAAGAAAGCCGGTGTCGTGGCCGGATCCGTCCTCGCTCTCGCGCTTCTCGCCGGCGGAGGATTGTCGGTGGGCACGGCATTGACTTCCGACAACACCACTCCGGCCGAATCGAACGCGGAAACCTCGATCTCGAGCACCGAGACACCGGGAACCAGCGCTGCGGTGGCCGATGCCGCGACGACGACGCCGGCGACCGGTGAGAACGGTGTTGCCGCACCCGGTTCCGAGGGTGCGCCGACCACGGTGGTCAACGCCGACGGAACGGTGACGCAGATCGATCCGGCCACCGGTGCTCCGGTCGCGGGATCGCCTGCCCCGGCCGACAACGGCGCGGCCACGGTGCCGACCATCCCGTCGGTCGCCGCTCCGACCGTTCCCAACTACCAGCCTCCGGCGGTGCAGGTTCCGCAAGCACCGAGCGTGCAGGTTCCCAGCTATCAGGGTCCCACCCTCGGCGATGTCGGACAGGGTGTCGGTGACGGACTCGGCGGAGTGGTCGGCGGCGTCGGTGACGGGCTCGGCGGTGTCGTCGGCGGCGTGGGTGACGGGCTCGGCGGAGCCCTCGGCGGCTTGACCGGCCGATAGGTCGACGGTGACCAGCACTCGATCATCGCTCGTCGGCATCGAGCGCGCCGATCGCTTCGTCCGTGATGCGCTCGTCGCCAATGGATTTCATATCGTCGTCGGAGTCGACGGCTCCGGCCGATCCGCGGTTCTCGATTCCGTGGCGTCGACGGTGGACGTGTACACGGGCACCATCGCCGACGCGCCGTCCGGCTCGACGGTTCTCGTCGACGACGCGCACCTGCTGTCGGAGCAGCGTCTCGACGAGATCGCAGCGGCGGCAACACGCTCGGACATCACCCTGATCGTCGCCACCGCGCCGCGGAGCTTCGATTCCCGCATCGAGAAGCTCGTCGCGTCCGCCGGTTCCAACCGGTTGACTCTGGTTCCGCTGGACAAGGTGGCCATCGCGGCGCGAGCAGCAGCGACCGTTCGACCGATCTCGGCGTCACTCGCCGGTGCCGTCGCCAAGGCGACCGGCGGAATTCTCGCCGCCGTCGATGCGGCAATCGGCGCGCTCGGCGGCGACCGTTCCGATCCGGCTCCACTGCGCGCGGTCGCCGAATCCGTTGCCGAACAACACCGTCGGATGCTGATCGAGACCACCGACGACACGCGGGCACTGCTGCTCGCAGCCCGATTCGGCATCACACCCGACCCTGCGTCGGCTGCGCAGATCGTGGCACGCGCGACCGATGTCGAGTCGGTCGTCGACCTGGCCTGCAGCTCCGGCCTGCTCGACACCACGGGCACGTTGATTCCGTCCGCGGAGGCCCCGCTGATCGAAATGATCGGAGAGGCGCGCTGCCGAGCCCTGCTCTCGTCCGTCACCGACATCGCCACCCGATCCCGCCTGCTCGACGCCACCGCGGCACGTGCGTTGGCAGAGCGAGGCGTCGTACATCCGGGTCTCGCAGATTTCCTTGCGCAGCAAGCCGATTCTGCTGCTGTCGAAACCGCGGGTGCCTTGTACGACGCGGCGGTCGACGCGGGATTCGACTCGGCGGCGCTGGCTGCGAGGCGGTCCGAGGTCGCGGCTGCCACCGGGAATCCGGACGAGGCGGCGAGATTCGCCGATGTGGTTCTCGACGGCGCTGCCGGGTTCGATGCGACGGATCTGCGTACGGCGGTGCGGGTGTCGGCGTCTGTTGCCGCGCAACGTGGAATGGCCTCGCGCAGTGCGCAATTGTTCGCGTGGCTCGGCGAGGATCGGCTCGGACCCGACGCCGTGTGGGCTGCCCTCTCGGCCGCGGCGGCCGGTGATCGCAGCGCCGCCGACCGTTCGATGGCTGCCGTGACTGCCCTCGCACCGACGTCGAGTATCGCGTCGGGCAGTCTGCTCGTCACCGGGGTGATCGGGTCGATCGATTCGCGCAGCGCAGCAGCGTCGAGTGCCGCCGCCAACGCGCTGATGCGGGCAATGACGTTGACGGGCACTACTTCCGATCGTTCGTGCACCCCGGATACTGCCGCTGCCGTCTCGGCGCTGCACGCGGTCCACTGCGGCGACCTACCCCGTGTCGATTCCATCGTGGCGCGAGCACTTCCCGAGCACCGTGCGGGATCGGAGGCGCACACCAGGTTGAGCCTCGTCGGGGCCTGGGCGTCGATGCTGCGAGGGGATACCGCCGAAGCAGGCGTCGCGATCGAGGCACTACGGATTCCGGTGTCACACGTGCGCAATCAACTGTTCCTGCACGCGATTCGAGTGGGCCTGGCTCGCAGGTCCGGTGACGCAGGGTCACTGATCACGGCTTGGACCCAGGCCCAGAACGTGATCGCCGAATACTCGACCGACCTGTTCGCGCTGTTGCCTCTGGGCGAATTGCTCTTGGCCGCAACTCGACTCGGCCAGGTGGACCGCGTCGAGCATCTGGTGGCGCAGGCCACCGACCTGCTCGCAGCGCTCGGCGATCCACCCGTATGGGCGTCGGCGCTGCATTGGTATCAGGTTCAGGCGGCCATCGTGGCGCAGACTCCCGACGCGTTGGTCCCGCACGCCAAGGCTCTGGCCGCCGCCGCTCCGACCCATCCGTACAGCGCCGCACTCGCCGGTGCCGGTCGCGCGTGGCTCGGCGTGTTGCAGGGCAGGCCCGACGCGACCGAGGTGGAGAATTCGGCACGCACGCTCACCGCCTTCGGACTGCCGTGGGACGGTGCCCGCTTGGCGAGCGAGGCCGCCCTGACCGTCACCGATACTGCGACGGCAACCTCGCTGCTGCACATCGCCAGATCGTTGCGCCAACCCAGCTCGACGGGGCGCGACAGCCCGAGATCGAGCCCGCAGCCGACGGGCTCGTTGAGCGAACGCGAAGCCGAGGTAGCCGAACTGCTGGTACTCGGCGTCACGTATCGCGAAGTCGGCAGCCGGCTTTACATCTCCCCCAAGACCGTCGAGCACCATGTGGCTCGCATTCGGCGAAGGCTCGGGGCGCAGTCGCGCTCGGAGTTGATCTCGATGCTGCGCGCCATGGGGTACGGGGCCTCGACCAGCACAAGTGTGGACACTGTAACTGTGCGGGGACCGGGAGCGACATAACGGCCGAGCACCACTCCCCGATCGAGAACAGGTAGCAGCCCCATGACCGAGCAGCCCGGCAGTGCGAGTGTCGGCACACCGGACGTCGGCCTCCACCTGGACGACGAGCGCGCCGTCGCCGCTGTGTCCCATCCGATCGCGCCCGGACCGTCGCTGCACCTGGCGTCACTGCACTCGACCGTGCTCAACACCCATCCCGACGGCACCGTCTCGCTCGGAGATGCAACCGACGACGACTCCGAGGCCTACACACACTTTCTCGACTCCCTGGCCGACGGCGTGGGTGTCACCGGCAGCAAGGGCACGGTCTTTCCTGCCGAGCAATTGACGTCGATGGCCCTGTTGTGCCTGCTCACCGAGGTGGCGTCGTCCATCGGTCTGCGGCCGGGGGATCTGGCTGCGGCGGCGACCTATCCCGCCCAGTGGACGGCCGAGCAGGTGTTCGCGCTGCGTTCGGCCATGAATGCGCACGGGCTCGCACACGTCGCGCTGGTCGCCGAGGAAGAAGCACTCGCCGCGTGGAACGCATCGCTTCTGCCGACCCTGCAGAAGAAGGACACCGCAATCGCCGCTGCCCGCGGTGCTGCGATTCTGGCTGCGCAGTTCCCCGTCGACGCCGTCACCGAGCAGTTCGCGGTGGTGAGCCCGGCGAGATCCGACCGGCGACCA
>NZ_LVCU01000576.1:0-7464 GCF_001647185.1 Rhodococcus sp. EPR-147 | reverse complement strand
GTGGTCGGGGTGGATGGGGTGCTGTCGGATTCGCTCATGGCTACAGCCTGCAGTCCCGGGCTTCGCTCGCGTAGGGCATTTGTACCCTCGTTCGTTGGCGAACGACAGTCCGCGCGCGGGCAGGATCACTCGGGATCTGCCAGTGCCACTGCGGTTGCGGTGATCCGCGCGAGGCGGCGGCCGGGCGACGGAACGACGGTGACCGGGCAGTGCGCACGCGCCAGCACCGACCGGCTGGTCGAGCCCAGCATCATCTCTCCGTAGCCGCCGCGCCCGTGACTGCCGATCACCAGAAGTTGTGCGCCCTGTGCATGATCGAGTAGAGCCTGCACCGGCCGGTCCTTGACCACCACGGTGCGCACCGCCACCGTGGGATGACGACGTGTGTGCGGCTCGAGCATCCGGGTCAGTTGATCCGCCGCTGCGGGCCGATTGGCCGGCCATTCCAATCCTCGAATCGGAAGTCCGACCGTCAGATCCGCGTCGGACCAGCTGTGCACTGCCGTGAGCGGAGCCGACCGCACGGAGGCCTCCTCGAATGCCAGCGCCACCGCCGCCGCGCTCGCTCTCGTTCCGTCCACCCCGACGACCACCGGATGCGTCGTGTCCAGGCCGTCGCCCGACCAGCCGCGCACCACCGTGACCGGGCATCGAGCATGGGTGGTGACGGCGAAACCGATCGACCCGAGTGATCGTTGCTCGGCCCCGCCGAGACCGCGGGTGGCGATGACGACCATGCGGGCGGTGGTCGAGAGGTCGAGCAACGTGGCAACGGCGGGGTTCTCGGACGAGACGGTGTCGATGCCGATCGGACCGGCCGTCGCGCTCACGCGGGACGCCAGCGCCCTGGCCTCGTCCAGAATCGTTCTGATTTCCGATCTCGATTGCTCGACAACGGGTTCGGGGAGTATCCCCACCCCCGTCAGCGCCTTCGGAAGTGACATCGCCGAGACGAGAACCAGATCGGAGCTGTGTAGGTGTGCGTCGAGAACTGCCCAGCGCACTGCATCCAACGCTGCAGCTGATCCGTCGACTCCGACGACGGTCGGTAGTGAACCCATCGTGCGACCTCCTCGGTCGTGGTGTCGGAACATCCATCAGACGCCTCGCACAGCCTCGGGCGCGGCAGGACAACAACACCGACACGAAGGACTTTGGTCCATTGATTCGGTGACGAAAGGTCGGGCCGGCCGTACCTGCGACCCGTAGGCTCGGAAGTCGAGGCGCCCAGTGTGGACGCAGGTGAGGGGTGTCGCCGTGGTCACGGTGTTCTTGGTGGACGATCACGAGATCGTGCGGCGTGGTCTGATCGACCTGATCGACTCCGATCCGGACCTCGAGGTCATCGGTGAGGCGGGCAGTTGCGCTCAGGCGCTGGCCCGAATCCCGGCCCTACAGCCGGACGTTGCCGTGCTCGACGTGCGCCTGCCCGACGGCAACGGCATCGAACTGTGCCGCGAACTCCTCGATCGCCTGCCGCTCCTCAAGACCATGATGCTGACCTCGTTCACCGAGGATCAGGCCATGCTCGACGCCATCCTCGCGGGCGCGAGCGGTTACGTCGTCAAGGACATCACCGGCATGGAGCTCACCCGCGCGATCAAGGACGTCGGGTCCGGTCGGTCGCTGCTCGACAACCGTGCAGCAGCGGCGCTCATGGACAAACTGCGAGCCGGAACTGCGACTCCAGGACCTATCGACCACCTCACCAGCCAGGAGCGCACGCTGCTGGATCTGTTGGGAGAAGGCCTCACCAACCGGCAGATCGCAGCCAGGATGTTCCTGGCGGAGAAGACAGTGAAGAACTACGTCTCTCGGCTGCTGGCCAAGCTCGGGATGGAGCGGCGTACCCAGGCTGCGGTGTACGCGTCGAAGCTCGCCGATACCGCTCCGTCGGCCGGACAACCGGGGTCGCGGGATGGATGACCATCGCGCGGAGACCTCGTCCTCGTTGCCGCAGTTGCGACTCGGTGAATTGTTGGCCGAGGTTCAGGACCGGATAGGCCGAATCGCCGATGCCAGAGTCCAGGCCGACGGGCTGCTCGACGCCATGCTCGTCATCACCTCCGGCCTCGATCTGGAAGTGACACTGCGCTCGATCGTGGAATCGGCCGTCGATCTCGTCGATGCTCGGTACGGCGCACTGGGCGTCCGCGGCGACGGTCACGGGTTGAGTGCGTTCATCAATCACGGCATGGACGAGGACACACGAGTGGCCATCGGCCCGCTCCCCACCGGCCGCGGGGTGCTCGGACTGTTGATCGACCAGCCGAAAGTGCTGCGCCTCGAGGATCTCTCGGCGCATCCGGAGTCGGTGGGATTTCCGCCGAACCACCCGCCGATGAAAACTTTTCTCGGCGTTCCGATTCGGGTCCGTGACGAGATATTCGGCAACCTCTATCTCACCGAGAAGAAGGACGGCAAGCAGTTCACCGAGGACGACGAGGTCGTCACGAAGGCGCTGGCGTCCGCGGCCGGCATCGCCATCGAGAACTCGCGACTGTACGAGGACTCACGGGTACGCCAGGCCTGGATGGAAGCAACTCGGGACATCGGCACCGAGCTGCTCGCCGGGACGGACATCGACGAAGTGCTGCAGATGGTGGCGCGGAAAGCATTGCACCTGACCGGTTCCGATGCGGCGTTCATCGCGGTTCCCGAGGACGGTGACCAGCCGTTCGAGGATGTCACCGAACTGGTCGTCACGGTCAGCGAGGGGCTCGGATCCGATCGCATGATCGGAGCAGTCATTCCGATCGAGGGTTCGAGCTCGGGATCGGCATTTCGACGTCGAACACCGTTGCGCAAGGAACGACTCGAGTACGGTGCCAAGGAATTGGGCTCGGCTTTCGGGCCCGCACTGATTTCACCCTTCCGCGTCGCCGAGGGCGTGAGCGGCGTCCTGGTGGTGCTCCGCACAGAGGGGCGGGGGCCGTTCGACGATTCCCAACTCGAGCTGGTCTCGAACTTCGCCAATCAAGCTGCATTGGTGATGCAGATCGCCAATTCCAGCCGCCGGATGCACGAACTCGAGGTGTTGTCGGACCGGGACCGAATAGCCCGCGACCTGCACGATCACGTGATTCAGCGAATCTTCGCCGCCGGATTGGCTTTACAGAGCACTCTGCAGCGCACCGAGTCCGAGGAAATTCGGGTGCGACTGTCCAGGACGATCGACGACCTGCAGGACACGGTGCAGGACATCCGGACGACGATCTTCGACTTGCAGAGCACGTCCCACTCGGCCACGCGATTGCGTCAACGCATCAATGCGGCGGTACTCGAACTCACCGAGAACGTCGATATCCGTGCCGTCGTGCGGATGTTCGGGCCTCTGTCGGTTGTGGACACCAAGCTCGCCGATCATGCCGTTGCCGTCGTTCGTGAGACGGTCAGCAACGTCGTCCATCACGCGCAGGGCGACACTGTGACCGTAACCTTGTCGGTGGGCGACGAGTTGCAGATCGTCGTGTCCGACAACGGGATCGGGATGCCAGAGGACACCACCGCCAGCGGACTGTCCAACCTCGGTGCCCGTGCTGTCGAATGCGGTGGGTCGATGAACATCGGTCCCGGCTCCTCCGGACGCGGCACCGATGTGACCTGGTCGGTACCGCTGCCCTGACGGGTGCAGTCGTTCGTCACCTGTTTCGGTGACCTCCGGCCGCTGCGTCGGGTGGGTGTGCGCTCGTAGCGTTCTCGGTGAAGGTGCAGAACCTATCGTCGCACCGCCGAGAGGAACCCGATGAACAGTGCACACACCGCCGGACCCGTCGTGCTCGGTATCGACGGATCGGAGACCGCGCTCGATGCGGTCCGATTCGCCGTGCAGGAGGCACGTGGGCGGGGGACGTCGCTTCGTTTGATCCACGTGATCGCCGGCCACGACGAGCCCGAAACCGTCTACGGCGCTCCGGATGTCGACGGCGACTATGCCCGCGCGGCATTGAGTCGCGCAGCGCATGTGGCCGCATCGATCGATCCGGCGATTGCCGTGGAATCGGTCGTTGCACACGGGCGGCCCGAATCGGTGATGTCGACCGAAGCGGGATCTGCGTCTCTGCTCGTACTGGGGACCACGACCGGCAGTGCAGTGACCGCCTGGGTACTCGGATCGATGGTCGGAGCCGTGGTCGAAGCATCGCCCAACCCCGTGGCGATCGTCCGGCACTTCGACGCCGAACGCCGCGGACCGGTCGTCGCGGCGCTGGGTGATGCCGGCATTTCACAAGCCGATGTTGTTGTCGCTCAGGCGTTTCACGAGGCATCGATCAGGTCGGCCAGCGTGTTGGCGGTGCACACCCAGGCCGTCTCCTCCATTCTCGCGTCCGCCCTCAGTGGACCCGGTGACGGGCTACACCCCGAATCGGCAATGGACGTTCGGCTCGAACCCTTCGGCGCGGACTACCCAGACGTTCGCGTGGCGTCGGTGTACGCCGAGGCCGACTCGGGATCGGAACTCGTGGCGGTCTCCGAGACGGCCCAGCTGATGGTGGTCGGCCACGAGCGAGACAGAGTGCCGGGACGAACACTGACCGCCGTACTGCGGCATGCCCATTGCCCCGTCCTCGTCGTCCCGCACGCATGAGTACCTCGAGGCAGTCTCCGATCGTCGTCGGTGTCGACGGCTCCGGCTCGTCGCTCGACGCAGTCGGGTGGGCCGCTCATGCGGCCGAG
Source organism: Rhodococcus sp. EPR-147 (assembly GCF_001647185.1). NCBI lineage: Bacteria > Bacillati > Actinomycetota > Actinomycetes > Mycobacteriales > Nocardiaceae > Rhodococcus > Rhodococcus sp. EPR-147. Next base: position 2,787 of record NZ_LVCU01000576.1, on the reverse strand, counting down.
TTGCGTGGGGTACCGGTGAAGCTGGTGTCCGCCTATCAAGTCAAGGTCCTGTACACCAGCTTCGTCGCGCTGCCGTCTCACATCGGCTCCGAGGAGCACAAAGCCGCCGAGTCGGTCCTGGCCTGGGCTTCGCTGGTTGCGCGACGGTCGGTGAAGGACCCCGACGGTCTCGAGATCATGAGCGAATCGATTGTGGGCCCGACGATTCAGGCCATGCTGGAGCAGTCCTCCAGTGCCTCGATGATGGTGGTGGGCTCGCGCGGCAACGGCGATTATTTCGCTGAACTGCTCGGCTCGGTGAGCACCGCGGTGGCCGTTCAAGCGCACTGCCCGGTGGTCATCGTGCCGAAAAGTGTGGAGCTGCATTCGTCGGGAGGCCCTGTTGTCCTCGGCGTCGACGGGTCGCCGCACAACCAGAACGCCGTTCGGTTGGCATTCGACGAAGCCTCGCTCCGAGGAACGGAATTGGTTGCAGTGCATGTGTCCACGGACGAACCGATCTCCTCGCCCGACGCGTCCGCGACCGACAGATCCGATGCGATCGTGTCGAACGGCCGAACCGTGTTGGCGGAGAGCCTGTCCGGCTGGAGCGAACAGTATCCGGACGTCGTGGTCCAGCAGAAAGTGCTGCGCGGCAACGTGGTCGAGAAGATCCTCGAGGTGTCACCGCGCGCCCAGGCCGTGGTCGTCGGTTCGAGCGGACGCAACGGTTTCAGCGACAGACTTCTCGGATCCACGGTTCGTTCACTGGCCCACCGCGTCGACTGCCCGTTGATCATCGCCCGCGGGTAGCTCGACGGGTCCGGCAGTCACGACCACCGCCACTGCCGGATCTCGGGGAGGTCCTCGAAATGCTCTCGGATGTAGGCGTCGTGTCGTGCCAGTTGGTCCTGGCAGTGTTGCCGTAGTGCCTCGGCACCGGTCGGCGTGGTTGTTGTCCGGTCGAGTGCCGCGAGGGCGAGATGGTAGCGACTGATCTTGTTGAGCACCACCATGTCGAACGGTGTTGTCGTGGTGCCCTGCTCGATGAATCCGCGCACGTGGAACCGCTGGGCGTCCGGTCGGCCGTGCACCAGTTGGTGCACCACACGGGGATAACCGTGGAACGCGAAGACCACATCGACCGAGGTGGTGAACAGGTCCGCGAACTGCTCGTCGGAGAATCCGTGGGGATGATCGCCGACGGGGAGCAGCGCCATCAGATCGATGACGTTGACCACCCGAACCCTGAGCTCGGGAGTCCACGTCCGCAACAACTCTGCGGCAGCGAGGGTTTCCTCGGTCGGGACGTCGCCTGCACACGCCAGAACGATCTCGGGATCTTCCTCGGCGTCGACCGATTCGGTGCCGGCCCAGTCCCAGCGGGACGCACCTGCCGCTGCATGCGCCCGCGCCTCGGGAAGCGTCAGATACTGCGGGTGACTCTGCTTGTCCACCACCAGAACGTTGACGTGACCTCGACTGCGGAAGCAATGATCGGCAACTGCGAGCAGCGTATTGGAATCCGGTGGCAGCCACACGCGCACCACATCCGATGCCAGAGGAATGACCGCGTCGATCAGTCCTGGGCCCTGATGGCTGAATCCGTTGTGGTCGTTGCGCCAACACGTGCTGGTGAGCAGCACGTTGAGCGAGGCGACGGGTGCTCGCCACGCGAGTGTGGCCGCGTGCTGAAGCCACTTGGTGTGCTGGATCAGCATCGACACGCTCACCATGGCGAAGGCCTCGTAGCTGGCGAACAGGCCGTGTCGACCCGACAGCAGGTACGCCTCCAGCCAGCCCTCGCACAGATGCTCGCTGAGCACCTCCATCACGCGACCGTCGGGACCGAGATCGGCGTCGAACTCGGTGGGCGGCAACTGCCAGCATCGATCGGTCACCTCGAACACCGCCTGCAGCCGGTTGCTGGCAGTCTCGTCGGGACAGAACAGGCGAAAGTTGCCGCCGCCGTGGGGTTGTGCGTTGTCGAGGTAGATATCACGCATCATCTCCCCGAGCACGGTGGTCGTCTCGTGCGACGTGCGCCCCGGGGACTCCACGGTGAGCGCATAGTTCTCCAGATCGCGAATGACCAAGGGCTGCAGAAGTAGTCCTCCGTTCGCATACGGCGTGGCACCGAGACGTTCGGTGCCCGACGGAGCGAGCTCGCGAATCGAGTCGACGGGAGCGCCGTCGTCGTCGAACAGCGATCGGGGGTCGTAGGAGAGCAGCCACTTCTCGAGCTGCGCCAGATGCGACGGGTTCTCGCGGACTCCCGACAGCGGTACCTGGTGCGCCCAGTGCGTGCCCTCGATGAGCTTGCCGTCCACCTCGTGCGGGCCGGTCCAGCCCTTGGGGGTGCGTAGAACGATGGCGGGCCATTCGATGTCGTGCTGTGGTTCTCCGTTGCGGGCGGCGTGCTGGATTGTCTCGATCGCGTCGTGAGCTCGCGTGAGGGCTGCGTGGAGCGCCGGGAACACCTCTCGTGGGTCGTCGCCTTCGACGAACAGGGGTGCCCACCCCTGGCCGCTCAGATAGTCGGCTACCGATTGATCGGTGCTGCGTCCGAGAACCGTCGGTCCGGAAATCTTTCCGTCGTTCAGATGCAGGATGGGCAAGACGGCGCCGTCGCGAATCGGATTCAGAAAGGCCGGGATCTTCCACGAACCGGACAGGGGACCGGTTTCGGCCTCACCGTCCCCGACGACACAGGCAACGATCAGATCAGGATTGTCGAACGCGGCACCGGCGGCGTGGACGAGGGCGTAACCCAGCTCGCCGCCCTCGTGAATGCTGCCCGGAGTCTGG
>NZ_LVCU01000575.1:0-54118 GCF_001647185.1 Rhodococcus sp. EPR-147 | reverse complement strand
AGATCTCGTGTAGGTTCCCTCGAGGTAGGTGTTCGCCACCAACGCCGGACCGCCGTGGCCAGGACCGGTGACGTACAGCCAATCCGAATGGGTTCGACGAATCACCCGATTGAGGAGGGTGTAGATCATCGAGAGTCCGGGACTGGTGCCCCAGTGCCCGAGCAGCCTCGGTTTGATGTGCGCCACCTCCAGAGGACGACGCAGCAATACGTTGTCCTGCAGATAGATCTGCGCCACCGTCAGATAGTTCGCCGCAGCCCAGTAGCGCAGGTCGGCGTCCAATTCATCTGAGCTGTAAGAAAACTTGATCGACTCCACGCTCATCGATCGGTGGGAACGACGACGACGGGAACATCCACCGAATGCAACACCGCACGCGAGGTGGAACCGAGAAGCATCGATGCGAATCCACCCCGACCGCGGCTACCCACGACGATCAACTGCGCTGCCTCCGACGCTCGGACCAGCTCACGAACAGGCCTGTCCTGAACCACCACTCGGTGGATGGTGACGTCCGGGTAGTCCTCCGACCAGCCGGCCAGGCTCTCCGCCAACGACGTCTTCTCGGCGAGTTCGGAATCGACCCACGGACCCTCGTCGTCGCGCGTCAACACGCTGCCGAGTTCGAGGTCGCTCCAGGCGTGTACAGCAACGAGGTCGACACCGCGCAGTGACGCTTCCTTCAGAGCGAATCCGATCGCAGGCTGACTGTTGGCGGTGCAATCCACCCCGACGACGACCGGACCATCGCTGACGATGTTCGATTTGATCACTGCAACAGGGCATTTGGCATGCGTGACCACTGCGGTACTGACCGACCCGATCAAGCCGCCGGTGAACTCACCGAGCCCCCTCGAGCCCACGACGATCATGGCGGGTGCGACGTCGAAGTGCGTCAGGTTGCGTGCAGCAGAGCCGTGTTCGAGGCGCGTGTCGAGAATCAGCGAATTGCCGGCGGCAGTCTTGTGCGCAACATCGACCGCAGCGGTCAGCACACGTTTGGCCTCGACGTCCGGGTCCGAGAATGCACCGATCCGGAGACTGATGGCATCCCCGTAGGTTCCCGGCGCGAACAGAGACGACGTGACCAACTCGAGCGGAGCGTGGCGTCGAACGGCCTCGCGCGTTGCCCAGCGGACCGCGTCGAGCGATGTGGCAGATCCGTCGACTCCGACGACTACCCGACTCGATGCATTCATGACGAATTCCCGTCCATTGACTTACGTGTGCAGATACCCACCGAGCATGGCTCGGATCGGCTCGTCGCCGACAGAGGCGGAAGTCCTTCGGTGCGGGGCGGAAGTCCCTGCCTGCTACCCCTAGGGGGTATGTCTTGCTATCGTCGGAGTCATGCATCCAGTGATCCGACGCCGTCGCCCGGGCATTGCCTCGGCGACCGGATTGCTGATCGCACTGACGATCTTCGGGGTGCTGCTGATGCACTCGGCGACGCCGACCGCGTCGGCGAACACCGATCATGCAGCCATGGCGTCGGCGATGCACCATGAGGGGCCCGTGCAGGTGGCGGTCGGTGAACACGACTGCCCGGCGGCGCACCAGATGATGCATCCGTGCGCGGGAACCACGGTGTCGTGGGCTGCGCTGTCGGTACCGTCGACGAGCGTCGACATCGGCTACTCGCTGATATCGGCGGACGGCATCGGTGGGCGCACCGACTCCATCTCGGAGCGTGCTCCGCCGTGGACCCTCTGGGAGCTGGACAGATCGGTGACCTTGCGAGTGTGACAGGGAGCCCGGTGAACGCACGACCACCGGCGGATTCACTCATCCCTGTATTTCGCACTCGTTCAAGGAGTTTCACATGCGTACAACACTCGTCGCTTCACTGGCTGCTGCCACCGTGAGCGCATTTCTCGTCGCAGGCTGCGGCAGCGACACCTCCGACTCGTCGATGGACGGCCATTCGATGGGCTCGTCGAACTCGTCGTCGGCGTCATCGACCCAGTCCGACGCGTCGGCAGAATTCAACGATGCGGACGTGATGTTCGCGCAGATGATGTACCCGCATCATGCGCAGGCGGTCGAAATGGCGGCAATGGTCCAGGGCCGCACCGACAATCCGGACGTCGTGGCGTTGGCGTCGGCGATCGAGGCCGCACAGCAACCGGAAATGGACCGAATGACCGCCTGGCTTGCCGAATGGGGTCAGCCCGCGCCCTCGTCCGACATGGGTGAGATGGGCGGAATGGACCACAGCTCGGGCATGGGCATGATGGCCCAGGAGGACATGGACGCGTTGAGTGCGGCCACCGGTGCCGAGTTCGACCGCCAGTGGCTGACGATGATGATCGAGCACCATGAGGGCGCAATCGAGATGGCGAACATCGAGATCGCCGACGGCTCGAACCCGGACGCGCAGGAGATGGCGCGCACGATCGTGGCCTCGCAGCAGCAGGAAATCGACACCATGCGGACGCTGCTCGGCTGACCCGGATCGACACCGAGGGCCGCACTCCTGACCAGGGGGTGCGGCCCTCGAGTAGGCTGGCCACTCGGAGAGTCCTTCTCTGCGGTCGGTCCGAGGGAGAACGTTCACATGGCACGTCCACGGGTATTGGTCATCGGCGGAGGGTTCGGCGGGCTGCACGCGGCCCGGCGCCTGCGTAACGAGGACGTCGATGTGACCGTGCTCGAGCGTGGCACCTCTCACGTCTTCCAGCCACTGCTCTATCAATGCGCCACCGGTCTGGTGTCCGAGGGTTCGATCGCCAGTCCGCTGCGGCACCTACTGCGTAAGCAGAACAACGAGTATGTGGCGCTGGGTGAAGCGACCTCGGTGACCGCGGTGGGTGACGGTGGAGTGGTGACGGCCAGTCGGTTCGACGGCTCGACCTTCGAGCTGCCCTACGACTACCTCGTCGTTGCCGTCGGAATGCAGCAGGCGTATCACGGCCACGACGAATACGTGCAGTGGGCACCGGGGATGAAGACCCTCGACGATGCCCTCGCGATCAGGCGAAAGCTGATCTCCGCCTTCGAGATGGCGGAGTCTCTGCCCACCGTGGAGGAACGCCGACCATGGCTCACGTTCGCCGTGGCGGGGGGAGGCCCGACCGGAGTCGAATTGGCCGGTCAGATAAGGGAACTCGCGACTCGGGCGTTGGCGAAGGAGTTCGACACCATTCAACCGTCGGAAGCGCGAGTGCTGCTCTTCCACGGCGGTGACCGCGTCCTCGAATCGTTCCCCGATTCCCTGACGAAGAAAGCGCAACGCACCCTCGACGCGGTAGGCGTGGAAACCCATCTCGGAGTTCACGTCACCGACGTCACGGCCACCGACGTCGAGGTCACGGCCAAGGCCGAACCCAAGACCGTCACTCGCTACGACACCCACACCGTGCTGTGGACCGCAGGCGTCGAAGCCGTTCCGTTCGTGAAACGACTCGCCGACGCGATGGGCGTCGAACAGGATCGCTCCGGACGCATCGCCGTGCAGCCGGACCTCTCGATCCCGGGACACCGCAACGTCTTCGTCGTCGGAGACATCATGTCGCTGAACAAGCTCGCGGGAGTCGCCGAAGTGGCGATGCAGGGCGGACGCGCTGCGGGCGCGGCCATCGCAGCAGACCTGTCCGGCTCTGCGCGTATGGATTTCAAGTACCGAGACCTCGGCACCGCGGCCTACATCGCCCGCGGTCACGCACTCGTGCAGGCCGGACCGCTGAAGATGTCGGGCTTCGTGGGCTGGGTGTCGTGGGGAGTCATCCACATCGCATTCCTGGCCGGCAACCGCAATCGCGTCGGGACACTGATCAACTGGGCCGCAACCCTGGCCACCGGTACCCGACGCGAACGGGCCATCACCTCCGGCGACCCGGAAACGGCGCGTAAGCCGTACAACTGAGCGAACGCCAGCGTTCAGTACCGTCGCCGATCGGCGGAAATCCGCTATCGGTCGACGATAGTGAACAATTAGGTGCGGGTCAGCCGATGCCGGGAATGAAGCCGGGGTAGACGAAGTGCCCTGGACCTCCGCCGGGCAGCAGTTGGCCCGTCGAACCCGGATAGTTCATGTTCAGCAGAATCAGCTTTTGCGGGTTGCCATTCGAATCGGCCTGCCAGCAGGAGGACAGCACTCCGTGAAATCCGGTGCAGACGATGCGGGTGCTGTTGCCGTAGGGCGAGGTCAGTCGATTCTTGCTGACGAACGGGTTCCAGTAGTCCGGGTCCTGCGGGGTGAGGAATCCGGTGACATCCTGTGGAGCCGACGGACTCGGATACGGCGGCGGAGTGGGCCACTCGTCGGCTGCGGCCGTTCCCGTTCCGAAGGCAGCGGCACCTGCAATGACGCAAGCAATGACAGCGGTGCGACAAAACATCTCGATCGACTCCTTCGCGGGACGGGCACCCAATAGACCACAGACACGCGTCTCGTGGGAACACCTCTGCGTCTGCGTTGCCGAGCGCATCACGATCGCGTCTCGGATTCGTCCGGTCCATAACGCTCGGGACGTTTGCTCGAGGTAACGTCACCTCATCTTCGGCCGATGTAGAGACTCGACCGGTGTAACTCGACGAAAAGGTGAAACAGCGTGCCACGATCTCGACGACACGGCTTCCGGCGAATCGGTTCGGCTACGGCCGTCGCCCTCGCAGTGGCGATCCTCCCGACCGCGCTGATGACGCCCGTCGCGTCCGCGGAAGAGCTGCCTGCGGCTACGACGCAGTCGAGCAACGGATCGAGGATCGAGTCGGTGAACACCCTCGAGAACCGCCAGGTCCAGCTCCAGGTGTACTCGGCGTCCATGAACCGCACCATTCCCGTGACGGTGCAGAAGCCGGCCGACGACAGCGTGTCCCGCCCTGTGCTGTACCTGCTCAACGGCGCAGGCGGCGGCGAGGATGCCGCATCGTGGCAGTCGCAGACCGACGCCGAGGCCTTCCTGTCGGACAAGAACGCCTACATCGTGACTCCGCAGAAGGGCAAGTGGTCCTACTACACCGACTGGCTCCAGGACGATCCGAAGCTCGGCAGCAACAAGTGGAGCACCTTCCTCGGTGAAGAGCTGCCCCCGCTGATCGACGCCCAGTTCGACACCAACGGTCGCCAGTCGCTCGCAGCGCTGTCCATGACGGGCACCTCGGTCCTGAACATCGCGATCAAGTACCCGGGCAAGTTCACCGGCGTCGCGGCGTACAGCGGCTGCGCTCAGACCTCCGACCCCATCGGTCAGCAGTTCGTCAAGCTCGTCGTCGAGACCTACGGCGGCGGCAACGTCGAGAACATGTGGGGACCGCTCGACGGCCCCGTGTGGCGCGAGAACGACCCGCTGCTCAACGCCGAGAAGCTCCGCGGCACGCAGATCTACATGAGCACCGGCAGCGGCCTGCCCGGTGCCCCGAACGACACCTTTGCCAACCCGCGTCTGAAGAACGACCCGGCAACGCTTGCCAACCAGGTCATCGTCGGCGGTGGCATCGAAGTTGCCACCAACTTCTGCACCTCGAACCTGGCCAAGCGCCTCGATCAGCTCGGTATCCCGGCCACCGTGGACTTCCGCCCGGTCGGAAACCACTCGTGGGGCTACTGGCAGGACGACCTGCACAACTCCTGGCCGTTCCTGGCGGGATCGCTCGGAATCTGATCTTTCCAGCACCGAACAACGGCCACCTGCACCTCGTGTGCGGGTGGCCGTTCTTCGTTGTCCAGGGCGGTGGATCGACGTACTGATCGAACGTATGATCGAACGATGGCACGGCGCGCACAACCTCGACCGGCGTCTGCCGTGCGCCCGTTCAAGCTGCTCCGACCACCGCTGAAGGTGTGGATCGACCTGAACATCCTCTACCCGCTGCCGCCGCACCACGCGTCGAAGTTCAATCCCGAGGGATTCGATGTGCGACGCGTCGTGCCGGGAGATCTGGTCGAATGGTCCATCACCGTGGACGGGGATTGGCTGGGCCGCGTCACGTACGAGTTGATGTCACGAGACCGCAGCGAAACCGTCACTCACTGGGTGCCCAGCCGGGCGCTCAAGCCGCTGTAGGACGCAGAAGGCCCCGCCTCGATCGAGGCGGGGCCTTTCGTCATCACCTTCAGAAGCTGTGCTTGCGGGCCTTCTTGGCGAGCTTGCGGGTGGTGCGCTTCGACGGAACGAACAGGTGCGCAGCGCTACGGCGACGGTTGCGTCGACGGATCAGCACGAACGCGACGGCACCGGCTGCGGCTGCGACGGCTGCGATGATCGGAGTGCCGACCTTCGCCGCCTGGGCGACATCCTCGGAGTCGATGTTGCGAACCGTGTTCTTCACGTCGTCGGCGACGGCGGAGGCCTTGTCGGCTGCCTTGTCGGCGACCTGGGAGGCCTTCTCCTTCACGTCGTCGGCATCGACGTTCGAGACCTTGTCCTTGACGGTGTTCTTGACGTCCTCGGCCACGTCGGACGCCTTGTCCGCGACATCGGCGGCTGCGTGCTTGGCCTCCTTGGCGGCACCGGCTGCGGAGTCGGCGGCGCTTTCGGCGACGTCGGAGACCTTGTCGGCGGCCTGATGAGTGTTGGCCTTCGCCTGATCCTTGGCACCCTCGGCGCGAAGGCTGTCGTCACCGGTTGCCTCGCCGGCCTTCTCCTTCGCAGTCCCGGCCAGTTCCTCTGCCTTGTGCTGAGCCTTGTCGATGAAGTCGGCCATCGGTGCGTACCTCTTTCGTGTAGGTCGTCTCCGGATACCCGGAGCTGGGGGCGTCGCGGACGACGCCGTTAGGTATGAGTCGAACCGGCTGCTCCGAAACATACGTCCGACGGGAGTGTGATGGGTCACTATCGACCGGGCGCACTCGGCGTTGTGCATTGTGTCCATCCGGGCGGTCGAAATGTCGGAGAAGTGCACCTGTCGAAAAGATCGGTTCTACGCCACAGTCGACGGGTGTCCGCACGGATGCGCCGACCGCCACTGTGGTCGATTCCATGTCGAGGGGAGCGCCCAGAACCGTGAGCGGCAACAGAGTGTTCGTCATCGGCGTCGGGATGACCAAGTTCGAGAAGCCCGGCAGCAAACCGGGGTGGGATTATCCGGACATGGCCCGGGAATCCGGTACCGCGGCCCTCGCCGACGCAGGTGTCTCGTACGCAGACGTCGAACAGGCGCATGTGGGGTACGTGTACGGAGATTCGACGTCCGGTCAACGCGCCGTCTACGAGCTCGGCATGACCGGCATTCCGATCACCAACGTCAACAACAACTGCTCCACCGGATCGACGGCCCTGTATCTGGCGACTCAGACGATCCGGGGCGGCCTCGCCGACTGCGTCCTGGCGCTCGGGTTCGAGAAGATGCAGCCCGGTTCGCTGTCGGTGGCCTACGAGGATCGAGCCATGCCGCTCGGGCTGCACATCCAGGCCGAGGCAGAGCTGTTCGACTTCCAGTTTCCGGCCGCGCCCTGGATGTTCGGCGCAGCGGGGCGCGAACACATGGACAAGTACGGCACCACCACCGACCAGTTCGCGCGGATCGCGGTGAAGAACCATCGCCATTCGGTGAACAATCCGTACGCGCAATTCGACGACGAGTACTCGCTGGACGACGTCACGGCATCGAAGATGATCTACGAGCCTGCGGGATTGACACGCTTGCAGTGTTCGCCCACCTCCGATGGATCCGGTGCGGTGATACTCGCCAGTGAGGCATTCGTGGAACGGCGTGGTCTGTGGGATCGGGCGGTCGAAATCGTGGGGCAAGCAATGGTCACCGATCTGCCGTCCACGTTCGACGACCACAGTGCCATCAGCATCGTCGGCGCGGACATGACCCGTCACGCAGCTCGAAAAGTGTACGAGCAAGCGAACATCGGCCCCACCGACATCGATGTCATCGAATTGCACGACTGCTTCTCGGTCAACGAGCTGTTGACCTACGAGGCTCTGGAGCTGTGCGACGAGGGCATGGGCGGGACGTTGATCGATCAGGATCTGACCACCTACGGCGGCACCTGGGTGGTCAATCCCTCCGGTGGACTGATCTCCAAAGGTCATCCCCTCGGTGCGACCGGTCTGGCCCAGGCCAGCGAATTGACGTGGCAGCTGCGTGGGACAGCCGGGGACCGTCAGGTGCCCGGTGCGCGAATTGCTCTGCAGCACAACATCGGGCTGGGCGGTGCTGCGGTGGTGACCGCCTACCGTTCGGTGATGTGAAGCCTGGGCGCCACGCGGTGCCGGACTTGCTGACGTTGAACAGGGATCGCGTTCGTCGCCTCGACGGTTTCTACGATGTGGATCGCTTCACCGTCGACGACGAAGCTCGAACTCACATGCAGCACTGGCTCTTTCGAGCTGCTATCGATGTCGGGGCGATAACCTGGGATATAGCGAGGTGGGGGCACCCGGAATTCGTTGCGGTGTTCGCGCATCGGAATCAACACGAACTCGAATTCGCGATAGTCTACGACGTTCGGTCGGCGCCTCCGGTCCTGTCCAGTGACGTGACGGCTTACCCTGCGAATGCTCGCTTGCTGTCCGGCGACGCATTCGCTCGCCTGCCTTCGACTCTGATTCCCGATCCTCCGACAGAGTTGGCGTGGCTGGCGTATCTGGTCTGCCGTTTCAACGATCTGCATCGTCGCACCGCAGCGCTGGTGGACAGGTGGCCTCGATGAAGACCACGAGTGTCTCAGCGGCATCTCATTGCTTGAGCTTCGCCAGGATCACGAACACAGGTTCTTCCGGGTCGATCTCGACTCCGGTTCGCTCCAGGAAGGCTCTCAGGAGTCCGCCGATCAGATCGGTCAGCTGGTCCACGAACCGATCGATATCCATGGTCTCGGATTCCTCTTCGAGCCACAGATCCGTCGTCGCGACGATCGCGCCCACCGCAGCTCGACTGGTGAACTCGACCCCGTCGTTCTCGAGGCCTATCGACTGCAGCACGGAGGTTGCCACTCCGGCGAATCGGCGCGCAACGTCCCTTCCGATATCGAACGCACCCGAGGAACTGTCCTCCGTCCACGAACGCGATTGGGCCAGAACGCGGAACACATTGGGGTGTCGATCCACGACGTTCGAGTAGCCACGCAGCGCGTGGCGCAATGCCGACGACGGAGCGTCCAGAAGGAAGTTGAAGTCCGCGACGGCGAGTTGATACACCTCGTCGGCCATGCGTTCGCCGAGCGCGGAGAGCAGGTCGGACTTGTCCGAAAACTGTCGGTACAAGCGAGGTTTCGTCGATCCGGCCTCACGAGCAATGGCGTTCATGCTCGGATTCGGACCATCGGCATCGATGACTCGGATCGCAGCATCGACGAATTCCTCGCGGGCGCGGGTCTGCCGGGAGTTCGGAGATCTTCGAGAGTCGGGCACGGCGGTCAGTCTAGGACGCTCTCGCGAGCTCGGTGTTGTCCGACAGGGGTTGACATACCGCGTCGGACTGCGCCATGGTGTAGCCGTAACCGCCGGTAACGAAAAGCGTACCGACGGTCCATTTCGTTGAGGAGCGTCCTGCCGATGCCAGTCTCCTACGACCGGTCGTTTCAGCCACAACACAGAACGGTGGAGGTAGCCGGTGCGCAGCTGTCGGTATTCGAGCAGGGAAACCTGCACGGTCCGACGGTGATTCTCGTGCACGGGTGGCCGGACACCCACCACCTGTGGGACGGCGTCGTGCCGGGTCTGGTGGATTCGTTCAGGGTGGTCACCTACGATACCCGCGGTCATGGACGGTCCACCTCGCAAGGAACTGTTGCCGAGATGCGGATCGAGCAGTTGGCGGACGACTTCCTCGCTGTCGTCGACAGCGTTCGGGCCGATCGACCCGTTCATGTTCTCGCGCACGATTGGGGATCGGTGCAGGTGTGGGATGCCGTATGCAGGCCAGGAGCGCATCGGGCCATCGCATCGTTCACGTCGATCTCGGGACCGAGTCTCCATCACATGGGTCGGTGGATGCAGTCACGGCTCGCCGCGCGAACCCCGATAGCGCTGTGGCAGTGGTTCACTCAAGTCATCTCGGGCATGTACACGCTCTTCTTCATGTCGGGGATTCTGTCGAGGACCTTCTTCAGGGTCTTCGGGACGCGGTATCTGTGGTCGTTGTTCCTGCGCCTCGTCGAACGGGTCGACCGCCGAGACATCCACCTGGCAGAGAGTTTCACCGACGACATGGTCTCGGGTCTACGGATCTACCGGGCCAACATCTTCCGCACCGTTCTGTTTCCGAGCATCCGTTTCACCTCGGTGCCGACCCAGTTGCTGATACCCACTCGCGACCCGGCCGTTCGCCCGGCCTCGTTCTCGGACATCGACCAGTGGGCCGCCGAGGTCGACATCCGTCGAGTGAAGTCCGGGCACTGGCTTCCCTTCAAGAACCCCGAGCTGGTGGCCTCGGCCACAACAGCTTTCATCGACAAGCACACAGCAAAGGATTAGCCGTGGACCCCCTCGATCCAGGTGTCGTCTCGCTCACCGCGCGCAACGTCGAGTTCGATTGGACGGATACACCTCTGCACTGGCTTCCCGACGAGCCCGTGGCCTCGCACACGATCAGCGCCCTGAACTTGTTGCTTCCGGAAGGTGAGCGCTGGTTCTGCGCCACGTACGCCGAAGCCCTCCCGTTGATCGAGGACGACAGGCTGCGCGAAGACGTCCGTGGCTTCATCGGACAGGAGACGATGCACGCCGAGACCCACAATGTGGTGCTCTACGACTTTCTGGACACCCATGGCATAGATCCTCGGCCGTTCGCTGCGCAGGCAGAGTTCCTGATGCGACGTGTCCTCGGTCCACGCCCCGGCCGCTCACCGAGGGGTGAACGTCAGCAACTCGTCGAACGTATTGCGTTGATCGGTGCCATCGAGCACATGACGGCATTTCTGGGTGACTACGCACTGAATTCGCAGTGGGACACACTGGGCGGCGACCCCACCATGATCGATCTCTATCGATGGCACGGTGCCGAGGAGGTCGAGCACCGGAATGTCGCACACGATGTCGCCCAATACTTCGGCGTCGGCTATTTCCGACGCAACATCGCCATGATCATTGCGTTCGTCGGGTTCTTGATACTCATGCTCCGCGGCACGAAGTACATCGTTCGACAGGACCCGTCGTTGAAGAACAGTGGATACCTGCGCATCTTCGTCGCCTGGATGGGCGCGATGAGGCGTGACGCATTGCCATCGCTTGCGCATCTGACCTGGGGCGTCGCGCGATATCTCAAACCTTCCTACTCGCCGGAACACGAGGGCAACACCGCGCAGGCGGTGGCCTACCTGGCCTGGTCTCCGGCCGCGCGAGCGGCTGCGCGATGACAAGCGCACGTCCGGTGCCCACGGCCGTCCCGCCGGATCTGTACGGACGCCGCCGCCGGGATCTGTTTCTCGGTGTCATCTCTGCGCTGATGAACGCGCACATGGCCGCGGTCGGTCGGCTCCGCAGGACTATGCCCGCCGGGCAACCGGTGGACAGATCCCTCACAGTCGTCGTCAGCGCCCGTAGCGTCGAGGCCCGCGACGACAACGTCGTCGCCCTGACCTTCACCCGACCGTCAGGAGGCGCTCTCCCGCCGTGGCGACCCGGCGCACACATCGATCTCACGCTGCCCTCGGGGCTCCGCCGTCAGTACTCGCTGTGTGGAGATCCGGCCGACGCGGACCGATACCGGATCGCTGTGCGGCGAATCCCCGATGGCGGGGGCGGGTCGGTGGAAGTGCACGACGTTCTGGACGTGGGGACCGAGATCGTGATTTCGGAACCGCGCAACGCGTTCGCTTTTGCCGTGCCGGGCTACGGATCGCCGGCCCGGCATCTGCATTTCGTTGCCGGCGGTATCGGGATAACCCCCATACTGCCGATGCTGCGCCTCGCAAACAGCCTCGGCATCAGCTGGTCGATGGTCTACACCGGTCGCAGCACCGACTCGTTGCCGTTCGTGCCGGAGGTGCTCGCATTCGGTGACAAGGTCACTGTCCGCACCGATGATCTCGACGGCCTACCGACTTCCGCCGAACTTCTCACCGGCATCCGCCCGTTCGCAGCGATCTATGCCTGCGGACCCGCGCCGATGATCGGTACGCTGCGGACCGGTGCCGATGCCCTCGCCGACTGCGAGTTCCATTTCGAGAGATTCTCGGCACCGACGATCGTCGACGGTCGAGCGTTCACGGTCGAACTCGCCCGATCCGGTCGAGTCGTCGACGTGCCCGCCGACGTCTCTGCACTCGACGCGATCGTTGCGGCGCAACCCGACACCACGTACTCCTGCAGACAAGGATTCTGTCGCACGTGCATCGTCGGAGTGCTCAGCGGCACACCGGATCATCGCGACGGCGCTCTGACCGATGCCGAGCGAGCGGACCACATGCTGATCTGCGTATCACGCTCGCAGGGCGAACGGCTCGTGCTCGACCTCTGACCCTTTTCAGGACCACATTCCGAACCAGAAGGAGCACCAACGATGCACGACTTCGATCTCGTCGTAGAGAACGGGCTGTGGTTCGACGGCACCGGAGCCGAAGGGCGGATGCGCAACCTCGGCATTCGCAACGGACTCGTTGCCGAAATCTCCGCCGACCCGCTTCCCGTGGGTCGTGACACCGACGTTCTCGATGCCCGGGGAAAGTGGGTGATGCCCGGATTCGTCGACATACACACGCATTACGACGCCGAGGTGCTGGTAAACCCGTCTCTGCCGGAGTCCGTTCGACACGGGGTGACGACCGTCGTCATCGGAAATTGCTCGCTCTCGACCGTCTTCTCCAGCCCGGAAGAATGTGCGGATCTGTTCAGCCGAGTCGAGGCGATCCCTCGACAGTCGATGCTCGATATCCTCGACGATCACCGTAGTTGGACAAGCCCTTCCACGTATGTATCGGTCCTCGAATCGCTACCGCTCGGTCCCAACATCGCAGCGTTCATCGGCCATTCCGACATCCGCACCACCGTCTTGGGAATGTCAAAGGCCACCTCTAACAGCTACCGGCCCTCGCCGATCGAACTCGATGCCATGGGCGAGATGCTGAACGAGAGCCTCGATGCCGGTTTCCTGGGCCTGTCGTCGATGACCAACAAACTCGACAAGATCGACGGCAAGGAATTCCGATCCAGATCCCTGCCCTCGACGTACTCACGCTGGCGCGAAATGCGTTTCCTCAACCGGATCCTGCGTGATCGCGGACGAATCCTGCAGAGCGCGCCGACCATCAATTTTCATCCCAACATCGCCGGTTTCTTCGCCGAGAGCTCCGGTTTCGGCGGTCGCCCAAAACTGAAGACATCGTTACTCTCGGCCGCAGACTCCAAGGCGTATCCACCGATCGTCTACTTCATGCTGGCCGCAGCTCCACTGTTGAACAAGTTCGCCAAAACCGACTTCCGCTGGCAGCACCTGCCTGTCCCGTTCACCGTCTACGCAGACGGTATCGACCTCGTGGTGTTCGAGGAGTTCGGTGCCGGTGCCGCGGCATTGCATCTGCAGGACGAAGTGGAACGAAACGAACTGCTCCAGGACGAGAAGTACCGCCGCTGGTTCCGTAAGAACTACGACGACAAGCTCAGCCCACGTATCTGGCACCGAAATTTCTACGACGCGGTGATCGTGGCGAGCCCCGATGCATCCATGGTCGGCAAGACATTCGGCCGACTAGCCGATGAGCGGGGAATCCACCCCGTCGATGCCTACCTCGATCTGGTTGTGCTGTACGGAAAGTCGCTGCGTTGGCGGACGACGATAGCGAACGACCGGCCCAAGTATGCGGACAGACTGGCCCGAAGTTCCGGAGTGCACATGGGTTTCGGCGATGCCGGGGCACATCTGCGCAACATGGCGTTCTACAACTACCCGATTCGATTGCTGAAGCGAGTGCACGACACCGGCTTCATGAAGGTCGAGCACGCCGTGCACCGACTGACCGGTGAACTGGCCCAGTGGTTCGGAATCGATGCCGGTCATCTACGGCTCGGTGACCGTGCCGATCTGGTGATAGTCGACCCATCGGGACTGAACGCGAGTGTCGACGGCGTGTACGAGGCACCGATCGCGCAATTCGGCGGAATCTCTCGCATGGTCAACCGCAACGACGAAGCGGTCGACGCAACCGTCGTTGCCGGAGAAGTCGTGTTCCGCGGCGGGCGATTCATTGCGGGCAAGAACGGCGGTAAGACCGGCCGCTTCCTCAGAGCCGGTGCGTATTCCAGAGACATCGACTCGACCGAACAATTGATCAGGAGTGCACTGTGAGCGTCAATTTCTTCGTCACCGGCGGAACCGGATTCCTCGGCAGGCGAGTGGTCCAGGAGATACTCGATCGGGATCCATCGGCCTCGGTCCACGTGCTGGTGCGAGCGGGATCGCTGGATCGCGTTGCGTCCCATCACCGGGTGCTGCCGATCATCGGGGATCTCACCGAACCGGGTCTCGGTATCGACGACGGGGTGTTGCCGGACCGTCTCGATCACGTCGTGCATCTCGGTGCGGTCTACGACCTGACCGCGGGTGACGATCAGGCCGTGACGAACGTGGAGGGAACACGCGAGGTAGCGCTCCTGGCCCTGCGCACCGGTGCCGTCATGCACCACGTGTCGTCCATCGCAGTCGCGGGCGATTTTCGGGGACGATTCACCGAGCACGACTTCGATCTGGGGCAGGGCTTTCCGACTGCCTACCACCGCACCAAGTTCGAGGCGGAGAAGCTCGTGCGAGGCATGGACGGACTTGAGTGGAAGGTCTATCGCCCGGCAGCTGTGATCGGAGATTCGAGAACCGGCGAGATGGACAAGATCGATGGTCCGTACTACTTGTTCGGCGCGTTGAAGTTGCTCTCCGCACTCCCTGCCGGTCTCCCGGTGGCTGTGCCCGCTATCGGCGCGACCAATCTGGTTCCGGTCGATGTGGTCACTCGCGCGCTGGTGCATCTGATGCTCACCGACACCGGGACGGAGCGGGTGTTCCATCTCGTCAACCCCACACCTCAGCCCGTGCGCGAGGTGTACAAGGCATTGGCTTCTGCGGCCGGAGCTCCGCATCCGGTCGCGTCGCTGCCCGGGTCCGTGGGGCGATTCGCGTTGCGAAATCCTCGTCACCGGCAACTACGGCTGCTCCGGTCGGCGGTACTGAGACGTCTTGACCTACCGGGCGTCGTGCTCGAACACTTCGCGATCCCCACCGAATTCTCCTCCGCGATAACGTCGTTGGCCCTGAGGGGGAGTGACATCACGTATCCGCCGCTCGCCGACTACGCCACCGGTCTGTGGACGTACTGGTACAACCACCTCGATCCCACTCGCGCCCGGCGCCCGTCCACCCGGGGCCCGTTGGTGGGCCGACACATCGTCGTCACCGGGGCGTCGTCGGGCATCGGCCGCGCGACTGCGATCAGGGTGGCCGAAGACGGTGCCCTCGTCGTACTGCTGGCCAGAAACGAAGAACAGTTGATGGCAACGGTGAACGAGATCCGCAGCAACGGTGGGCGGGCGTTCGGTTACGTGTGCGACGTGACGGACGCAGAGGCCGTGGACGCCACCATCATTCGTATTCTCGCCGACCACGGTCACGTCGACATGCTGGTCAACAATGCCGGCCGATCCATTCGTCGCTCTCTTGCTCGGTCGACGGATCGGTTCCACGACTTCGAGCGAACCATGGCCGTGAACTACTTCGGTGCCGTCAGAATGACCATGGGTCTGCTTCCGCAGATGCAGGCACGCAGATTCGGCCACGTGGTCAACATCTCCAGTGCTGCGGTGCAGAATCACGCGCCCAGGTTTGCCGCCTACGTGGCGAGCAAGTCGGCACTCGACGGATTCAGCGAGGTGGCAGCGACCGAGCTGTTGCACGAAGGGATCACGTTCACCACCATCCACCTCCCGCTGGTCGATACGCCGATGATCTCCCCGTCCGACGGCTATCACGCCGGACCGATCACGAGTCCCGAGACGGCGGCCGCCATGGTGGTGCGGGCTCTGGTCAAGCGACCTCGGAGAATCGACGTTCCTCTCGGCACGATCGGCGAATGGGGACATACGTTCACACCGCGCTTGAAGCTGTGGATCGCGAGCGCCATGCATCAGGCCATGGGCGACTCTCCGGCTGCCCGGGGTGCGTTGCGGTCCGACATGTCCGACACTGCGGTGCTCGCGGACGTGCCCGCATCGGATCGACGTGATCGGCACGCGCCCAAGCCCTTTCGTCGTCTCGCTGCGATGGTTCCCGGCGCGCAGTGGTAGACCCTCCGGGGTCGTCGTTGGGAAACGGCGTGGATCCGTCCCGTCTCGATAGCCGGATTCGATTCCAATGCAGGCAAATTCGACGCCGCCGACCAATAGTGAAAATTCATCTTGTCAGATGAGTGTGGCGTGGCTTACGCTGATTCTCGGAAGCCACTCGGCTCACTCACACTCTCTCGCGGGTAGTTCGTCGGGACAGCAGAACGGATATCTCATCCAATGATCGATTCAGGTGGTCGGTGGGCGCGACGCGCTCAGGTAGTTCTTTTGGTGGCCGCGTCGGCGCTGGTCGGGGGAGGAGTCGCAGAGGCGAATCCGCAATTCCCACCGGCCTTTCCGTCGGACCAGAATCAGCTGCCACAGCTCCCGTCGGAACCGCAGTTGTACGAGGTGCTGCCTGTGCCGGTCCCCGACGAGGATCCCTGGTACGACGACCCGTCGGATATCGAGAACTTGGAGCCTGGTGCAGTCGTGCGCACGCGTGAGGTGCAAACGCGGATTCTGGGTATTCCCTTTCCCGTCTACACCCGGCAAATTCTGTACCGGACATCGGACGTGCACGACACACCGACCGTGACTGCGACGACGGTTGTCGTTCCGGGAATTCCGTGGACGGGAAGCCCACGACCCGTGGTGTCTTTCCAGGAAGCGATAGATTCCACCGACTCGTCGTGCAATCCTTCCTTCACCCTTCAGGTCGGAACGATGAAAGAGTCTGCGCTGCTTGCAGGGTGGTTGGCGCAGGGATTTGCCATCAATATTCCTGACTTCGATGGCAAGAACAACACGTTCAACACGTACGACGAGGGCAAGATGGTGCTCGACTCGCTGCGGGCGATGAAGAACGAGATGAGCCTGGGGTTGTCGGAATCCGCGATTGCGCTGTACGGCTACTCGGGCGGCGGTTCGGGATCGTTGCGTGCTGCCGAACTTCGGCAGAGCTACGCGCCGGACATCGCGTTGAGTGGTACGGCGATCGGCGGGACGCCCGGCGACCTCGTAACGCTCTCGAATTACGCGACCGAACCACAGACGGGAATTGCAGGCACCGGAAACTTCACGATGTGGCTCGGATTCGCTGCGCTCTCGCGTCAGTACCCCGAAGTCTTCGACAGCAGTGAATTGTTGACCGTGGAAGGTCAGCAGTTGGTGGCCGATCTGGAGAGCCGCTGCGTCTACAGCGCAGCCCTCACCGGCGTGTATCGGCCGATCAGCGAATACTTCCAACCCGGAAAAACTCTGGCCACCGCACCGGGTGTCCTGAAGGTGCTGCAAGACAACAGTCTCGGCCAGCACATTCCGGACAGTCCGATCCTGTGGTGGCACGGAGTGTGGGATGAGCTCATTCCGCAGTCTTCGGTTCTGCCGACGGTAGAAGAATACTGGGCGAGCGGAGCCGATCTCCGGTTCTACACCTCACCGATACCGGAACATCTCGTGAACTCCACAGTCGGTTTTCCGCCGGCGGTGGCATGGATTTCTGCCGTGCTTCGCGGACTTCCCCCCGGCCCGACCTTCAAGGCCGATTTCGCGCCACTGCCGGAGGGATTTCCAGGAAGTTGAGGTGGCGTTGGCTCGGTGTTCGTCGAAGCGCTACTCGTCCGTTGCCTCAGCGATGAGGTCGGCGTGTGCTCGGAGAAACTCCTCGGTATCCGGTGGTCTGAGATCGTTGGTCGCCGGACCGATGAGTATCTCGTCCACCCCGAGGCGGCGGTATCGGTTCAGATCTGCAGTCGCGATGACGCGCCCGGACGGGTTGTAGACGATCCCGAGCGGTCCGAGTGACGACGGCCGATCCACCTCGTCGGCAGCGCGTTCGAGCCCCTGGATCGCCAGTTCCAGGCTGTCCGGACGGGTTTCGTATCCGATTCAACTGTCGCCGCGGGCCACTGCCCGCCGGAATGCGCGTCGGGAGTGGCCACCCACCGCGAGACGCATGCATTCCGGACGTGGATATGCCGCTACGCCCTCGAACGATGTGTACGTACCTCGGTGAGTGGCTGGATCCGATGTCCACAGCGAATTCATTGCGTCCAGGTAGTCGTCGAGGCGATCCCCGCGCTCACTCATACGCACGCCGAGTGCAGCGAGCTCACCGTCCACGTATCCTGCCCCGAGGCCGAATGTGAAACGTCCTCCGCTGAGAACGGACAGGCTGGCGAGTTGCTTTGCCAGGGCGATCGGCTCCCGTTGGGGCAGTACCAGGACGCCTGTACCCAGCCGAATCTGCGAGGTTGCCGCCGCCACGAAGGCGAGGTGTATCAACGGATCGGTGAACGACGTCGAGGGTGCCAACGGTGACTCCGGGGTCTGAGGACTCGGGAGAACGAGATGATCTGCAGCCCACCATGAGTGGAATCCGATCTCTTCGGCCAGCGCGGAAAGTGACCTGACTTCCTTCGGTTCGATCGCAAAACGTCCGTTCAGTGCGGTGACACCGATCTTCATACGTGCTCCTGTCCATTCAGCGGGCGTGTGTAAGCTCGCGATGAACACGATACTACTCCGTCCTAGTTGAAAGGCGTACCGTGCAGAACTTTCACGGAATGACGAATGTCGTCGATGCGCACATGCATCAGATCGACCCCCTGGCTACACCTCGGGCCTTCAGCGGCGCAGCGAGGCGGTGGGCTGCGGATGCGGAAAACCTCTCTGCTGCAGTCGACTTACTCCCGCCAGGCTTCGCCGACCTCGGCGACCCGCTCGCATTGTTCGTGCCGTATCTGCCGACGGACTACGTAGCGGACGCGGTTGGTCTGCCTGTGTGCGAGGCAGTTCACATCCAGGTGGGGTGGGCAAGCGAGGACCCCTCGGAAGAGACGGCATGGGTATCCGGTCTTCAGTTCGAGGGCATGGACATCGGCGCGATCATCGGGGCCGGTGACCCGCGCGACGCCGGTTTCGGTGCCCTTGTCGAGGCCCACATGCGCGCGAGCCGAAAGTTTCGGGGAGTCCGGTTCATGACGGCACATCATGAAGATCCCGGGGTGATTTCGGTGTCCTCTCGGCCATCGGTACTGATCGAGCCCGACTCGATGCGCGGGATCGCGGAGCTGGCCGATCGTGACCTGATTCTCGAGACCTGGGTGTACGCTCACCAACTTCCTGATATTGCAGTGGTGGCCGGGGAGTACCCGGAGTTGTCCATCGTGGTCGATCATCTCGGTCTTCCCGCAGGCGCTTTCGGTCCGGCGGGTGAGCACGCAGGTGCGAGCAAGCGAGTGCGAGAAGAGCTGTTCCGGCGATGGTCCGACGCGATCGAGGAACTGGCGGCGCACCCGAACGTCGTCCTGAAGCACTCGGGCCTCGGCTCGTCCTATCTGGGCATGCCCGAAGCGGCATGGTCCGACCTCGATCGGCTGGAGGCCTGGGTCGGCCCCTACCTCGAGCAGGCCTTCGAGGCTCTGGGAGGCGACCGATCGATGTGGGGGTCGGACTTCCACAACAGCCGAGGGCACATGTCGATGCACGACATCGCCGAGTTGCACGCTCGCTCCAGGTCGCCGAGGGAACTCGACCTGTTGTTTCGTGAGAACGCTCGGAAGATCTACCGAATAGGTGAATTGCCCGACAATCCCTCCGCGGTCGCGGAGGAGTCTCGAGGGTCATGACGGATTTCAGGGTCGTGGCGTTCATCCGTAGAGCCGATGGGGTCAGCGCCGAGGATCTTCGCGTCTTCTACGAAGAAAAGTTGACCGGGATATTCCGTCGTCGATACCCGGATGCTACGCGCTACGTGCGCCGGTATCTCACCTCGTTCCCGAACCCACTGACACAGGAAACCACGCCGATTCGGCACGACATGATGACGGAAGCATGGTTTGCCTCCCGTGCGGACTTCGAGCAGGCACAACAACGCTTGTCGTCGGCGGAGAGCGTCGAAGACAGGCGAGCAATCCGGCTGTTGGAACGCCGCTTCATCGGGTCGATAGAGGTCGTCGTGGTCGACGACGTCGAGGGATGATGGCCTCGTTGGACGACATCCGCGGTGTACTTCGCCGGTACGATCACGTCATGACTGCTGACGCCGCGGGAACCAATCAGTGGCGGCGGCCCGCCGGTCGCTCGGGTCCGCAACGTGACCCGGACCGGGACAAGCGGATTCTCGATGCCGCTATGACGCTCATGATCGACGGCGGTTTTCCCGGTCTGACCATGGACAAAGTGGCAGGTGCGGCCGGAGTGGGTAAAGCGACCGTCTATCGACGGTGGGCTTCACCTGCTGTTCTCGCCGCCGAAGCGTTCGACCGGGCTGGGGTGGTGAACGAGGCGGCGGTCACCGAATTGGGTCAGGGGCACCTGCGAGAGGAGCTTCTTCGCACACTGGTCGATACGGCGCGGTGTTCTGCCGATGACCAGTACTCCGACATCGTGCAAACGATGTTCGAGACGACCCGTACGCATCCCGAGGTGTCCCAGGCCGTCCAACAGCGCTACGTGGACTCGCTCAACGATTGCGTCATGGCGGTGCTCTCGAATGCTGCCCGGCGCGGCGATATTTCGCCACAGCGAATGCGCCGGCTCGGCCCCCGCCCTGTTCCCATCGCAGCTGCCATCACTTTGCTGGTGCATTGGAAGACGATGTACGGGCACGGGCTGAATCGCGAACACATCGAAACGATCGTCGACGAATTGTTACTACCGATCTTCGAGCGGTAGGCGCGATCCAGCGGTAAATGGCTGCGCCACAGGGTTTGTGGCCAGTCGATCGGCATTCTTGGTCGATCCTTGGGCGATCGGTGTACAGTCGAAGTTCCAACTAGGACCAAATCGTATCGAGTTCTGATTCACCGCAGGCTCGCTCGGAGGTCGAAGGAGTGCACATGACGACCGTAGGAATTCTGGGAGCAGGCTACGTGGGGGAAACCCTTGCCCGTCGACTTGCCCAGGTCGGATACACCGTGAAGATTGCCAACACCCGTGGCCCGGAAAGTCTGGGACGCCTCGACGCAGTTGCCGATGTGGAACCGGTGTGGGCAACAACAGTTTTCGAAAACGCCGACATTGCAATTCTCGCAATACCGCAGACGCAGTCCGCGAACTTGGGGCCGGAGGTGTCGAGTGCGCTCGGCCTGGTGCCCACAGTCATCGATACCGGAAACTACGGTAGCGACCGCGACGGTAACGTAGCGGACATCCTGAACGGTCTCCCCGCGACGCAGTGGCTGGCGGATCGACTCGATCGTGTTCTCTACAAGACGTTGAACAACATCGAGGCCCATTGGATGGCCGACGGTGGCCGACCTGTCGGTGACCCGGACAGGATCGCGCTGCCCGTGTCGGGGCCCGCGGGCCCCGGCCTGGAAACGGTGAAGCGCCTCGTCGACGACCTTGGATTCGACCCCTTTCACTACGGTGACATCGACGAATCATGGCGACAGCAGATGGGAACCAGAACGTACTGCACCAACTCGAGCCTGACTGCTCTGCGCACTGCGCTGGCCGGGGCCACGCTCGATCAAACCCTCGAACCGAACCAGGTCGCCTACTTCGTCGAGGGAAGGCTCGATCATGTGGCGGTTATGCGTAACCAAGCGATCAAGCTGAAGGAGAAATTCGGTAGCAGCTTCGGAGACCCTCGTATCAACGCCCGACGCGAGAACCCCTGATCGCGTCAGCGGGGCGAATGCGCCTGCGGGGCAAGTGAGTTACCCGGAGCGATGCGGCCGCAGTTGCTCGGAGCGGGGCGATCCGAGAATCGATCCGTCAACCATGCCGACGCGCCGGGAAGCCACAGAGCTGCGCCGACGGTGTGGCTGATGGTGTCGTACTCGTCGTACTGAATGGACAGGCCGGCGTCGCAGTACGTGTTCATCGGGATGGTGGGAGTCGAAGCCTGTCCCATGTTGATCTTGCGTCCACGGTCGTTGTAGTACGGACCGAAGTCGATGTCGTAGGCACGTCCGAGGCCGATGATCGCCATACCTGCGACGCCTGCGCATCCGATACTTCCTTCGATGCAGCGCAGGTTCTCGGCCGGATCGACCAGCAATCCTCCTTGGGCCGCACCGATCAGGTTGCCGTCGATGTCAGGTGCGTAGCTGGGGGCGAGAATGGCCGCCCAGTTGGTTGCGATCGCGCCACCCGAGTACTCGATCAGCCCGATCTCTGCGTCGTCCTCGATGCCGTCTCCGGTACTCGCTGGGACGCCCTCAGTGAGTCGAGAGTCATCTGCCCGTACTCGGGCCCTGCGGCGAAATTCGCTGTGGGGCATTGTGTATCGGCAACGACGACGGTGTACCCGAGGAGGAGGAGAGGTGCCAGGATGGCAGCTTCACCCGATGCGACCACACCGCCGACCGCGACGTTGCGGCCGCTCGGGGTCAGACCGAGCAGCGGTGTGTTTCCGGCTATGGCGCGTGAGGGGCTGTCGTCGGGATCGAGTGAGTCGTAGGCGGATCGGTATGCGACCACTTTGTCGGGTTGCGCGTTAGGTGGCCGCAGAATGGAGGTGACGTTCGCGACGGGACGGCCCTGCGAGTCCGTCGGAGAATTTTGTTGTTCAACCAAGTCAGAGTGTCGTCGGCGCGGGCCGCTCGTTTCGTGGGCCATGTACCGCAGCGTCGACAATTCGGGCTGCGAGGGCTCCGACGTGTGTGTTCTCGTGCAGTGATTGTTCGGTCAGAGCGGTGAAGGCGGTATCGACGGACATCGCGTGCACTGCCATCAAGATTCCTGTGGCCTGTTCGATGGTTGCCTGAACGAGCATCCTGTGTTGCAGGCCGTCGATCTGGGAGAGGGCCTCGGCGGTGCGGCGTGAACTCCGTACAGTCGCCTCGGCGAGGGTGACGAACAGTGTCACCAGGACCTCGTCTATGTCGGTGAATCCGTCCCCGTCGAAGCTGTACAGATTGAGCGAACCCGCGTGCTCGGCATCGACCTCCAGTGGTGCCGACAGATAGCTTCGTACGCCGACGTCGACCGCGTTGGTTGCGAAGCGTGGCCAGTGGCTGTCTATGTCGTCGGTGCCGACACATACGATCCGCCGTTTGCGAGCGGCATCCAGGCATGGTCCTTCACCGGCGCGGAACTGATCGGAATCTATGTCGAGGACAAGGGCATCCGAGCATGCCACCGTCATCGGATTTCGGTGCCCGGCTCGTGTCAGGGTTACCCCGGCAAAATCGGCACCGGGTACTACTGCAACGGCACGATCGCACAGGCCCTTCAGTGTTCGGTCGGTGGGACCATCGGCGAGCATGCGACCTCGAAGTGCATCGAGGGCTTCGAGTGCGTCATCCCTGCGGTAGTGCGCGAGCGGACCGATCGGCGGGGCCCGGTGGCGAGCCGGTCGCGACAATGCCGCCGATAACTCGGCGTCGAAGGCATCGGCCGATGCTTGCTCAGCCGCCTCGATCGCGTCGTCGTTCATGTAGTCGCTCCATGACTTTGCCTGATCGGCATGCCCCTGCTGCTCGCGGAACCACGCCGCGCCGTCCTGGTTCTTACAGCTGATGAGTAACCCCGGGCCTGGACGGGTCTCGTCGGCATCGCTGATGGATGGCTCTGCGCACACCTCGTCGATCGTGCAGTCCTCGGAAGCGTGGTGATGCGGATCGACTCGCGAAACGATAGCATTCCACTAGGCTATGAGCCATTCACAAGTGGCTTATTCGGATGCACTGTTGACGAGGGCAGATACATGATGTGGGTGATCATCTACGTCGCATTTCTCGGTTGGCTCGTCCTTTCGACACTGCTCGCGGTGTGCATGGGCACGGTCATCTCCCGAGCCACTCTCGAGGACGAGGCCGCCGAGCTTCGTCAGCGTTCGCGCACTGTCCCGCGCAGACGAGAGCGCGAGGACGTTGCTGCGCGTGCCGACCCCTCGCGCCGCGCGAGCGACCGGCACCGCACAGCGGCGGCAGAGCATCACCGCAATCGGGTCGAGGAACAGGCGAGGGTCGAGCGCGAGCGGTAGTCGCCGATGTCGATCGCGCACTGTGCGAGAACATCCTCGGTCGTAGGTCCGCCTCAGTGATTCCGCATTGCCGCAGAGTCGATCAGGGAGTCGATCGAATCACTGTCCACGACTTCCTCCGGTGTTCGTCGATTTACCTTTCGCGCGGACTGGATGCTCAACGCAGTACCGCAAATGTTGCCTCCGACTGGGTCGTTCAGGCCTGTTCAGTTGTACCGCCGCATCAGACGTGACAGGGGCGTGGTTGTAAAGATGCACAGGCCTTTCGCCCCGGAATGATGCAGTTCGTCATTGGACGACGATATGTCGATCGATACAGTATGAGGATCAATCAGCTTGCACTGCACTATTTCTCATGACCACCATCGTCCCCGGATCAACCTGAAAGTGCGTTGTTCGACGTATGGCAATCGTTCTCGTGCACGGAAACCCCGAAACCGCCGCCGTGTGGGACCCACTGGTAGCAGAGCTGAAACGATCGGATGTGGTGCGACTGTCACCGCCCGGATTCGGTGCACCTCTGCCCGAGAAGTTCACCGGTTACCTCGACTACCGGCAGTGGCTCGAAGACGAGCTGGCCGAGTTCGATCATCCGGTCGATCTGGTCGGTCACGACTGGGGCGGCATCCACGTGATGAACGTGGTCATGCATCGTCCCGAATTGGTGCGCAGTTGGGCCAGCGACACGCTCGGTGTCTTCCACCACGATTACGTGTGGAACAACTACGCGCAGGCCTGGCAACGTTCGGGTGAGGGAGAGAAGCTCCTCGAACAGTGGATCGGTGGCTCGATCGACGATCGAACCGGGCGCATGCTCAGGGCCGGCATGCCGATCGACGTTGCCCGCAGAGTTGCTGCCGCCCAGGGGCCCGAAATGGGACGCGCGATCCTGATGCTCTATCGCTCGGCAGCGCAGCCCGCGCTGGCCGACGCGGGGCGCAACCTCGCCAGAGCTGCGGCGCGGCCGGGGCTGTCGTTGCTGACCACCGACGACCTTCACGTGGGATCCACGGGAGCGAAGTTCGAGGTGGCCGCGCAGGCAGGTGCTCGCATTGCAGTAGTGGGCGGAGCGAGTCATCGGTGGATCTTCCGTTGTGCCGCGCGTGGGGCAGCTGCACTGAACGAGTTCTGGGACTCACTCGACTCGTGGCACCGTCCCCGACGCTGCTGAGCAGTTCAGCGGTTGCAGGCCGGAGAGCTGTTGCCCACCGAAGTCCGTCGAGGTGTAGTGCGCCCGTTGACGAAGTGCACAATCGGATGCCCTGAGCGCCCGCCTATTTCCGATGGACGGTCGCGCTGTTCCGGTGGTGGACTGAAGCAGTCGTGTTGCCACCCTCGAAGACAGGACCGAAACGTGGGTAAGGCCGAGAATTCCCCGGATCGCAGGGCTATCGCGGCCACTGTCTGTGTTGCCGCTGCGAGCCCGATACTGCTCTCCAATGGGGGAGCGCCACCGGTCGCGGTGCTCCTGATGTTCTCGCTGTCGTTACTCGTGCCGACGGGCATTCTGGTCACGCGGTACGTCGCACGTGTTGCGGCAGTAGATCGATAGAAACGGAGGCGTGATGCTCAGCACCACGGAGGATGCGATTCTGCTGAATTTCGCGGCGCAATGGCAGCCGTACGGCGGTCCCGAGGCGTCCGAGATCTTTCTCCGGTTCGGCATCGGGCGCGGTGAATTCCGAGCCCGAGTCCACCGGGCACTGACACGCGCCGGCGCTGCCGACATGGACATCAAGGTCTATCGGAGCCTGCTGCGGTATGCGAGCGGGTGACGGCGAGATCGTCGTTCGCTCGGTCGTGATCCACCAGGGCTGCCCTGGCCAGTTCGACCAGGGTGTCGACGTACGGCGCGAAAGTGGCATCGGGCGAAGGTGCAAGTGCCCATTCCTGGGCAAAGATGTTGGCAGCACCGATAATTGCGAGAACGACCAGCCGATAGTCCCTGTCCGCCAGTTCCCCTCGGGCCGCCGCAGCCGATGCAAGTCCACCGAACATATCGACGATCACGTCTCGCTGGCGGGTTCGCCACAACTCGATATCGGTGCTGACGCCGACGACCTCGACGTAACAGACGCGAGCTGCTGTGCGGGTGTGGCACGTGACGTCGAGATACGCGCGAATCGCGGCTTCTATCGATGTCGTCACCGGTTGCGGGCCGGTCGCACCGATGGCATCACGCGCCGCGTCTTCGCCGCTGCGGTTCAGTGACGTGACGAGCAGCTTGAGCAACTCCGAGCGACTGCCGATCTCGCGATAGAAGTGTCGCGTGGAGACATTGGACTCGGAGCAGAGCATGCCTATCGTCGTCGCGGCGTATCCGTGGGTGCCGAACAGCGCCAGGGCTGCGTCCAACAGTCGGGTGACACGCTCGGATGCGCGCTCCTCCGCAGATCTGCCTGCATACTTCCTGTCGGACATGACGCGAGCTTACTGACCGGTGTTGTGGGCGGTCAGCTCGTCGAGCGCAGCCTGCACTTTTCTCGGGGAGCGCGCGCCGAGCTCGAGGCGTACGCCGCCGTGAGGGAACGTCGGTTGAAATCCAGACCCGATCCCCTCGACGCGAGTAGGACGAGGGCGATGACTCCTGCGGCCCCGACCACCACAGGAGTCATCGGGTACTGGTTCCGGGCGCGATGGGGGTGCAGCCGACGGAGGGAGTGAAGTTCATGGGGGTTCCTGTCTTCGGTATGCCTTGAAGACTGTCATTGACACCACCACTCGTCAATGGCACATTATGTGATGTAAGTCGCGATCCGCTGCTGAGTCGGTCGACATTGCGATGGTGTTCGGCAAGACAGTGAGGCGTGGCGTGACGAAAAGCCCAGGTAGGTGGCCCGAGGTCGACGATACTGGGGACAACTTCAAGGACGTTCTCATCATCGGTGCCGGCATATCGGGCGTCGGCGCCGCGTATCGCTTGCAGGAGATGGCTCCGGAGCTGAGCTACTCGATCCTCGAGGGTCGCGAGCGGGCAGGCGGTACCTGGGATCTGTTCCGATACCCAGGAATTCGGTCGGACAGCGACATCTTCACGTTCTCGTTCCCGCACACGCCGTGGCAGGGGGACACTCTGCTCGCGCACGGCGAAGACATCCGCAACTACATTGTCGATACCGCCTACGCCAACGGTATCGACGAGCACACGCAGTTCTCGACCATGGTCACTGCGGCGAACTGGGATTCGTCGACGGACCTGTGGACGGTCGACGCCCTGACGAACGGTGTTCCCACGACGTACCGCAGTCGATTCGTGTTCCTGTGCACCGGCTACTTCGACTACTCGGGTGGGTACACCCCGGACTTTCCCGGACTCGACGAGTTCACCGGGCAGGTGGTGCACCCCCAGCAATGGCCCGAGGACCTCGACCACACCGGCAAGAAGGTCGTCGTGATCGGAAGTGGTGCCACCGCAATCACGTTGGTCCCATCGCTGGCTGCCGACGCCGCGTCGGTGACGATGCTGCAGCGTTCACCCACCTACATCGCGTCACTACCGATGACCGATCCGTTCACCACGATCACCAAGCACCTCCTGCCGGACTCCCTGGCGCACAGTGCATTGCGGTGGCGCAATGCGCTGCTGATGGTCGGCTCGTATCAGTTGTGTCGACGCGCACCGAAGACGGCCCGCCGGGTGTTCCGGGCGATGACGAAGGCGCAGTTGCCGCGTGGATACGACGTCGACAAGCATTTCAAGCCGACCTACGCCCCGTGGGACCAGCGTCTGTGCGTCGTGCCGGACGGCGATCTCTTCAAGGCCATTCGTTCCGGTCGCGCGACGGTGGTGACCGACCGGATCTCCGGTGTTACCGCCGACGGCATTCGGTTGGACTCGGGCGACGAGATCCCCGCCGACATCATCGTCACCGCAACGGGGTTGAAGCTCCAGGCCTTCGGCGGGATCGAGCTGTCGCTGGACGGCAAGCCGTTCGAGGCGCACGACAAGTTCGTCTACAAAGGCCACATGCTCGAGGATGTGCCCAACGTTGCCTGGTGCATCGGGTACACGAATGCTTCGTGGACGCTCAAAGCCGACATGACGGCCCAGGCGGTAGCGAAACTGTTGGTGTACATGCGATCTCACGGATACACCCACGCGACCCCGGACCGCCAGGGCAAGGCCGTGGAATCTCGTCCGGTCGTCGATCTCGCCTCCGGCTACGTCACGCGGTCTCTGAACGAACTCCCCAAATCAGGGACCGAGCGTCCGTGGTCGGTACGCCAGAACTACATTCTCGACAGAATAGATGCGCGCTTCGACGATCTGACGGAATCGATGACGTTCGGCCTTGCGGCGCAACCGAAGGTGGCCGGATCGGACCCGTCGGGTATGGAGAACGTGTACCGCATCGAGCCGAGAAAGATTGGTATGCAGTGACTTCGGACATCGATGGGCTGGCTCTGGCGCACACGATCCGGGGTGAGGGCCCGACGTTGGTACTTATCCACGGCATCGTGCACCGGCAACATGCGTGGGACAGTGTCGTCGAGATCTTGGCACGGCACCGGCGAGTGGTGACGGTGGACCTGCCCGGCCACGGTGATTCGCCGGAGCTCCCCACCGAAGAGTTCGACCTCGGCCCGTGGATCGTCGCCGAGCTCGAGCGATTCCTCGAGCACGTGGCGGTGGACGGTGAGAAGCCACATGTGGCCGGGAATTCGTTGGGCGGATACTTCGCACTCGAACTCGCCGCCCGTGGGTCGGTCGCCTCTGCCACCGCACTGTCTCCGGCCGGCTTCTTCCGCGGACACTGGGATCAGACGCGTGCGCTGCTCGTGTTCCGATTGCTGCGCGCGTTGTCCCGGGCGATCAGTCCGATCGCACCGGCCGTGATGCGTTCGGTCGTCGGTCGCACGATCGCCAATGGCGTCTTCTACGCCAAGCCGTGGCGAGTTCCCGCGGCGACGGCCACCATCGACGCGCTCAGTATCACCACCAACCGCGCGATAGACGCTGCCGGTAACGCCGTGCCGCGCTTCAGCATTCCAGTCGAGGAGTCCGTTCCCGTCACGGTTGCGTGGGGCCGTCGCGACTGGGTTCTGCCGGTGTACCAGGCACCGCTGGTGCGTCGAACATTCCCGCAGGCGGACGTGACGACGTACCCCGGCCTCGGGCACGTACCGATGTCGGACGATCCCGAGCTGGTGGCGTCGATTCTGTTGAGGGGATCACGAACCGTCTCGCAGTCGGCGTGAGCGTTCCGGAGAAGGTCGACGGGCGAAGCCATCGGTGGCGCGATCACCGGATCGCCCGGCGGCGTGAACTGCTCGACTGCACTCTGGCCGCGATTCGTCAGCAGGGGCACAACATCGGCATGGACGACATCGCATCGGCGAACGGTGTCTCGAAAACCGTTCTGTACAAGCACTTCGCCGACAAGAAGGGCCTGGCTGACGCTGCGATGGCTCGATACGTCGAGACGGCGCTGGTGCCTCGTATCCAAGACGCGATGTCCGACGACCTCGACGAGTACCACCTCACCCGCGCAGTGATTTCCGCCTACGTCACGACTGTCGCCACCGATCCCGAGCCCTACATCTACGTTCACGCCAACAACGCCGTCTCCGGCAACCGAGACGTCATCACCGCCGCGGAGGGACTGATCGCAGAATTGCTGGCCGGTGTCATCGCCGACAGATTTCGAGAGCGACAGTTTTCCACGGCCGGCTCGATGCCCATCGCCTTCGCGATGATCGGTGCCGTTCGGCTGGCGTCACACTGGTGGATCTTTGATCGGACCATGACGGTCGACGAGCTCGTCGACTACCTCACCATGATGGTGTGGGGTGGAATCGCGGGTATAGCGCGCGCCGCGGGATCCGCTGCGACGTTCACGTCGGCACCTCACTCGTTGACGCTGGAGGGCTGAGCATCCTCACCATCGGTCATCGGGTCCAACTCGGCATCGTCTGCGAACGCGAGCCGTCCCGAGTCGAGTGCCACGGCCCAGCGACGGGGCGGAGCCCAGTCGCGATCGAGACGACCGTCGACGACCATGAATTCGGCGTAATCCGCGACCAACCTCCCGGATTCACCGGTCCACCGAGGTCCGTCGAAGCGAACTCTGTCGCCGACCGAGAATTCCTCCGCACCGTCATCCGCCCGCCCGTCCACCCCTGAAGCAGGGGGAGCCGGACGGGCCTTCTTCTTACCGACCATCGGTTACCTCCGTTTCGTGAGGTGGTGCGGCCGTCATCGACCGTTGGTGACGAATGCTGCGATGGCTGCACTCGCCGGCTCGGGCAGACCGTTGTTCTGCTTCTCGGCTGCGGTGACGACGTCGTAGTGTCGGTAGCCTGGAATGTATTTGGCGTTGGCCGGAACCAGGCCGCCGTATTTGATGTTCTGTACTGGTGAATCACCGGAGAGCAGGGTGAGGACAGGCACCGACGTCGGCGTGCTCTGCCAACGCTTTCCGTGCAGGAGGTGCTCGAGAATCCCGCCCTCACGGTTCTGTAGACCGGCGAGTTCACCGTCGCGGATACCGCCGAGTGCGAATACGATGTCGGTGAGTAAGCGAACCGGGGTAAACCGCTCGAAGAAGTCCAGCGGTGCAATACCCGGAGTCATGGCACGCGCCAGCTGATCGATATCTGTCACCTCGTGATCGGCGTCGGTCGGCGTGCCGTTGGGTGAACCCGGCAATTCGATCGACGACGGCCACACCTGATCGTAGTTTCTCCATCCGCACAGTGTGTTCGGGTCGGCGGGAGTGTAGTTCTGGCCGAAGCCGACGCGGTGCGGAATCACCAACAACTGTCCGATGATCGGCAGCGACGTCAGGCCGTTGGGTACGGGGTACGTCTTGCCCACCACAGGACAGTCGTAGAATCCGGTACCCGCCTGCAGCACATACATCGAGGAGTTCTGATCGAAGTACATTCCCAGCGCGGCCTGGTTGGTCAGCCGCTGCTGATCCGGCAACGACTGTGGCACAAGGAGATCGATGTAATCGCGAGCGTAGAAGGTGCGCATCCAGGCCTCGGTCGTCAGATCGCGTGGTGCAACCTGCGGCAAGTCGCTTTCGGCCTCCGGTGCTTGGTGCGCGGCCATCGCGGCCAGGCTGTAGGTGTTGAGGATATTCGCGCCGCTCGCTATCGGGGTCTCTGCTACGGGCAGGAAGTCGGTAACAGATCCCGCGATATCCCGAACGCCACCGAGCGAGTCGGAGAGCAGATCGTCGAGCAGGCCGGTGCCGGCGAAGCCGGCTGGATCGGTGACCACCAATCCATCGAGCCCGATACCACCACCGCCGCATAGGGAGAACCCCGCATCGTCCACAGTGTTGGGGTCGGTGTCGAAATCCCAAGCCAGCATGGGCCCGACCAGCCACGCGCCGAGCGAATGCCCGCCGCAGAAGGACTTGCTGCGGGAAGCTGGGTCCGGGAGCGCCTGTTCGATCACGGCGCGCCAGTCGTCCATCGTCAGCGCCAAGCCGAATTCGCCGAGGTAGGAAAGTGATTGCGTTGTCGGCTTCTCGTATCGCCTTCCGTCGACCTCCTTGTTCTGGAAGTAATACTCGGCTGCGCGGTGATAGTCGCCCTCGCGAGCTGCGGCATCCCAACCGGAGTTGTCCTCAGCGCAGTTGGCACGTCGGTCGAGAGCGATGTACTCGACGAACTTGCCCTGTTCGGCTGCTTTTCTCACGACTTGGGGTGCCTGCGGAGCCAAATTGGTCGCGCCGGAGAAGGTGCCGGGCTGGATGGTAACGACAGCGTCGGCGTCGGCACTGTTCTGTGGACCGTCCTTGTGCCGATATCGCAGATAGCTCAACCACTCGCACTCCTGCGGAACGTCGGTGCCGGCGAGGTAGGGGCTCCGATAATGGATCCGCACGTAGGTTTCCTCGATGTCCGAGCCCAGGGCGGAGTCTCCGACGACGGGTTCGGTCACGACATCGGTGACTCCGGTGGCGGGGGCGGCACTCGGCTGCGCAGGAGCGACAGCGGAGTTCGTCAACACGACACCGAGTACCACCCCGCACACAACAGTCGTTCGGGCCAAGCGTCGCAGTGTCGTGTTCGTAGTCGGCATCATTCGACACCCGCAGTGAGAGCAGTCATGACGCGGCGGTCGATCTTGCCCGTGGTGGTGCGAGGGAGATGGTCGACGAACACCACGTCGCGCGGAGCCTTGAAGCGGGCGAGTTCGGTTCGGATGTACGTTCGGACGGTCTCCGCAGTCAGAGTCGGATTCGATCGCACGATGACCGCAGACAAGCGCTGCCCGAACTCTTCGTCGGGTACGCCTGTCACGGCTGCTTCTTCGATGTCGGGATGCGCGTACAACGTTGCTTCGATTTCGCCGGGAAACACGTTCTCTCCGCCGGAGACGATCATGTCGTCGTCTCTGCCGTCGACGAACAACAGTCCGGTCGAATCCCAATGTCCTACATCGCCGGTCGACATCAGGCCATGCGCGAAATTCTTGCTTCCACCGGACGAGTAGCCGTGGAACGAGATGGAATTTCCGACGTGGATCGTGCCTCGGCGGCCTGGCTCGGATACCAGTTCACCATCGCTGTCCACCAATTTCACGACGATGCCGAGGGGTGGACGCCCCACGGTTCCAGGACCCGCCAGCCAATCTGCCGGAGTGGCGACAGTTGCCGTTCCGGTCTCGGTACAGCCGTAGTAGTTGTAGATGACGGGGCCGAACTTCTCGATGGCGCGGTTGCCCAGACTCGGAGCGAGAGCTGCTCCTGCAGTGAAAATGATGCGCACGCTCGAGGTGTCGTGAGTGTCGATGTCGGGGGAGCGGAGAATGCGGTGCAGCATCGTCGGCACCAGGACGACGGCCTCACATCGGTGAGATTCGATCTGGCGCAAAGCCTTCGCGGCATCGAAACGCCCGTGAAGTACTACGGTGCATCCCAAATTGATGGCAATGATGAACTGAGACAAAGCAGTTCCATGGAAGAGGGGAGCGCACAGGAGCACTGTCTGACCGGTCTCGAGGGGTACTCGGTCGAGAAACTGCGCCGAAGCGAAGGCCGAGCCGACCTCACGCGGTGCGCCCTTGGGGGTTCCCGTCGTACCGCCGGTCAGCAGGACGAACTGCCCTTGGCGTGTGGGCAACGGTAGTGCAGTGTCCACCCCGCCCTGGTCGAGACCGTCGAGGGCGCTTCCGAGTCTGGTGATGTGCGGTGCCAGTTCGCCCGCGAGATCATCGAATTCCTCATCGTTCACCACGGCAGAAACACGTTCTCGCACTGCAACATCCGCAAACTGCCGAGCGCTGAATCCGGTATTCATCAGCACCAGCCTGGCTCCGAGTTTGGCTGCCGCAATCATCGCGAGCACCAGACCGCGGTGATCACGGCACAGCACGGCAATGGTCGATTCTTCGCTCAGGCCACACGCATGCCAGTTGTGGGCGATGGCGTTCGTGGCTCGGTCGACCTCCCGATAGGTCAACGGACCGGCATCGTCGACGATCGCGACGTGGTCTGCGTGCCACGCGGCACCGGTGGCGATCCCACTGGCGATCGGTCCGAGAGTGCGTACGGCTCTGGACTTCTGCCGAACG
This sequence comes from Rhodococcus sp. EPR-147, assembly GCF_001647185.1. Lineage (NCBI taxonomy): Bacteria > Bacillati > Actinomycetota > Actinomycetes > Mycobacteriales > Nocardiaceae > Rhodococcus > Rhodococcus sp. EPR-147. Next base: position 20,499 of record NZ_LVCU01000575.1, on the reverse strand, counting down.
CGTAGCGGACGCTTCAGGTCGATCATTCCGCTGCGCTGCATCACTGCGATCTGTCGAGCGCGCAGCACTGCGGACTCGACGGCTTGGTATTTGGACATCGAAACGTGAGCCCCCTCGGTGTTCCCGTCGCATAGACGAGACGGGTGAAATCGGTGTGCTACCGATCACACAGCAGCTCGAACCGTCCGCACAGTGACGATCCGACGATGTTGAACATCCACTGTTGTGCACATTGCCAATGGGTGAAAGTGTGAACGGATGGACGGCGATTCGGTGCCAGGTTCGGAGTCGACAGTCAGCGAGCGCGTTGCGGCAGTCATCGGTTGGTACGCAAGCCAAGGCGGACCGTCGTATCGTCGTGTGCCCAGTGAGCTGGTGGCACACGAATTCTTCGACGGAATCGAGCTGAACGTCAAAGCACTGTTGGCGTTCATCGAGAGCGGAAAGATGCCGACCGCGCACGAGCTTCGGCCGGTGACCGAACTCGCGATGGCGCGCATGGCCAACGGGGCAAGTCTGCAGGAGGTGATCGGGTCCTACCAAGTGGTGTCCGCCGACCTCTGGCGTCGGTTCATCTCCGAATCCGACCCGTCCGAGCGCGAAGGCCTGCTCGAACTGATGCCGAAGGTCACCGACTACATCTTCAACGTCGTCACCCTCATCGCCACCGAAGCTGCGCACCGGTCGGCCGATCCTCGCTCCGAGGCACGCGAGCGGGACCGCGCGGCCGTCGATGCTCTGCTCGCCACCGGTGAGGCGACGGGGCCATTCGAAATCGATCACCCGTGCTTCGTGATCGCCGTGTTCACGCTCGCAGGCTCACCGGGTGCCGGCTCGTCGGTCGCTGCACTCAAGTCCGGAATCGAATCGATTCCCGACGTACGAATTCGACTCGACCTCAACGGATGGGTAGCGGTCCACTGGTCGGCGCAGGGACGCGAGGCTGCCACAGTCGATTTCAGGAACGCGCTCGAACTCGCGCACGACGCCGCGGCAGTGCGGTGCTGGGCAGGTATCGCAGCGTCGACCACCGCCCACGGTGTGCCCGACGCGTACCGCGTGGCGCGAGGCCTGTCCGGCGCGGCACACAAACTGGACAGACCCGAATTCGTCGCCGATCTGGCGCACCTGACCGTCGAATATCTGGGTGCCGCATCGGGGCCCGATCTTCCTGCCGTCGCAGAACTCGTGGAGCCACTGGCGAATGCAGATCCGATTTTCGAGCAGACTCTGCGAATCTTCCTGGACGAGAACTGCAACCAACTCGCCACGGCCCGTCGCATGCACGTGCACCGCAACTCGGTCACCTATCGGTTGGGCAAAGTGCAGACCTTGACCGGCTTGAACCCGATGGTGTTCACCGAGGCAGCGTCACTGCATGCAGCCCTCGTCGCTCGCGGCATGCTCTGACCTCGTTGTCGAAGTGCACAACAAGCCGATGCCAGACCGTACGCTTTGCCCCTGGACCCTCTGATCGACCCGTGTTGCACTGATCACATCGGGGCGCGTCGAGTCATCCGCAATCGGATCGCACAGTTCTGCCATACATGCGCATCGCACCCCCCGAAATACTCACGAGCACACAGGGGAACGATGTCAACTTTCATTCGAGCCATGACGATTGCGACCGTGGCAACTGCCCTCGCCCTCGGCACGGCTCCGTACGCGACGGCCGATCCGGCACCGGTCACGTCCGCGACCGACCGCCAGGAAACCCCGATTCGGGAGAGTGGCGGGATAGCGGTGTCCTATGTGTCCCTGTATCTTCCGCTGTCCGCCCCAGGGGTCGCCTATCCCGCGGAGTGCGACAGGGTGGGTTACTGGCGGTACCGGCCGGTGGACGGAGCAGAGAATTCCTCGGACGCCGACGCGGTCGTGGTGCAGCAACAGGGACTGGGTGCCGGGGCAGTGCACTCCGAACCGGTGGCACGCAACACCGTTCTATCTGCATTGGACCAGGGCAGGCACATCGAATTCTGGTCGCTCGCCCGCCGAGCGTCCTGCCTCGATGAGATGGCCGGGTTCGACGAGGCACTTCGAACCGGAAACTACCTCGACGCCGTCGACTACTACTTCGGCGACAAGCAGATCGACGGACACGGATTCCCCGGATTTCGACACGGCGAGGATCTGAGGGCACTCGACGTCATGGGACTACCGCGGGTGGTGCGCGACCAGTACGAGGTGATGCTGCACGAGCTGCCCGATCAGAAAGTCCGACAGAGCAAAGCGATCTGCACCGGAATCTCGCTGGGCGGACTCGTCACCGGATTGTTCTCCGACTGGGACTTCGACGGGGACGCGCGGACCTCGGCCGATGCGGGATACAACCAGTGCCAGTCGTTCGCCGCACAGGATTCACTCATCAGCTCGGATCCCGCTGCGCTGCAGAACACTCCCGTGCTCGCCGGCCTGACAAATCTGGTCACCGGTAGTGCCGCAGCCGTCCTCGATGCCGGCCTGACGGCCGGTGTCATTCCTCGCACGTTCGGCGAAGCGCCGGTGCTCGGCACCAAGAGTTTCTTTCTGCTCAGGTTGGCCGGCCTGGCGGCGCACTTGAATCCGCAGGGGGAAAGCCAGCTACTACAACATATTCCGCAAGACGCCGGTTTGGAGCTGTCACTGAACTTTCTGTTCGCGCGTAGCGCAGTGGAATTCGCATCCGATCTCGTCGGTCCGGCTGAGATCAGAAGCTACCGTTTCACCAACGAAGCGTTGCTCGGTGTGCTACTGGACAACAACTCCGTCAACTTCACGTTGTTCCAGATGAGCGTGGGTGCCCTCGACGGTGGCCCGGTGGAGGAGAAGACTTTCCCAGTGGCTGGATCCGTCACGCAGATACCGATTCTCGGCTCGTTTCTGACGCTGGCCGCGGGCAAGCAAACCCGCGTAGCCCCGACCGATCCGACGGCGCTCTACACCTGGCGGGACTACCGCGACGTTCGCGACGTGCCCTACACCTCACCCGCCTTCGAGGTCACCGACATCACGAAGCTGGCAGAGGTGCTCTCGACCGGTAGCCCGAACGGTTATTGGGAGACCTACTTCCCGCTCGAGCTTCTGAAGGACATCGGTGCCGCATACGGCGGTTCGCGAATGGGCGAGTTGTCGCACCTGGCCACCGCCGGAATGAGTCGCACCAAGCCGAACCTGGTTGTGTTCGCCGGTGACAGCCCCGTCAGAGGCACGGCAGGCACCTTTTTCCCCGCTCCGTCGCTCGCGATCGAGCGGCTGCTGCCCGGTTACACGCACGCAGACACCATCGGGGCAGCGGAAATACAGAACGACGGTCACCGGGACTACAGCGGACAATATCTGGCCGAATTCGTTGCGCGTCAGACAGCCGGCTGATGTTGCGAAGCGACTGAAAGAGCAGGGTTTTCATGGATATCGCAGGAACGACAGCAGTGGTGACAGGGGCGGCGTCGGGACTCGGTGCGGCGGTTGCTCGCCGGCTCGTCGACGGCGGAGCACAGGTGCTGGGGCTCGATGTGCCCTACTCGATCGAACGCGCCGGAGACCGCGTGCCCGACGGCATCACCTTGGTCGCAGCAGACGTCACCAGTGAGGCGGAGGTGCAGGCGGCGCTGAGCGCGCTGACCGGTTCTGCCCCTCCGCTACGGGTGGTGGTCAATTGTGCGGGAGTGGGGTGGGCCGGTCGCATCGTGTCGAAGAACGGGCCCCACGATCTCGAGATCTTTCGCACGGTGATGACGGTCAATCTGCTCGGGACCTTCAACGTCATGCGGCTGACAGCGGATCGGATGCAGTCACTCGACCCCGTGAACGACGACGGACAGCGAGGACTGATCGTCAACACTGCCTCGGTCGCTGCATTCGAGGGACAGGTAGGTCAGATCGCGTACGCCGCATCCAAGGGCGGCATCCATGCAATGACCGTCGTGGCGGCACGTGATCTGGCGCAGTTCGGTATTCGTGTCAACACCATCGCCCCCGGCACCGTCGACACACCGATGCTCGCGAGTATGGACGCCGGTTATCGAGCCGCGTTGGAGGCAAGCGTGCCGTTCCCCTCACGACTGGGGCGACCGGAAGAGTTCGCGCAGCTGGTGCAGATGTTGGTCGAGCACGACTACATCAACGGGGAAACGACTCGAATGGACGGTGCGATCCGAATGGCACCCAGGTGAGGGCGGTCAGTCGGGCAGCGTGATGTTTCGCGCGAGAGCGGCGGCCGCGACCTCGTTGGGCAGTATGTTTCGGAAGAGGAAGAGATCTCGGCCCAGTATCCAGTCGGGAGCCAGTGTGGCCGAGTATCTTTCGAAGTAGCCCAGTTGTTTGCCGAACAAGACCAACTCTTCCGGCGTCGCGACGCCCCAGCGCCTACCGGTCTCGACGAGCGACCCCACCAGCCTGCTCAGATCCAGTCGGCCGGCACCTCGGCCGAGAACCGGCTCGAACAGCTTTCGCAACTGGAGGCCGATCAGTTTGTCGCCCAACGTCGTTCCCTCGGTGATGCCCAGCATGCGGATGCGTCGCGCAGCCTCGGTGTAATTACCGTCGAACAGAGATGCACGGAACATTTCGCGCAACACGTCGCGCCACTCTTCGGGCAGCTCGCCGACGATCCCGAAGTCGAGGAACCCGACCCGTCCGTCGTCCAGCTCCCACAGATTGCCCGCGTGCACATCTCCGTGGAACGGCCCGTGCAGCACAACGGCTTCCAGCCAGACCTTCACGCCACGACGAAGCTGTAGCTCCGAGTCGACCGTGGCCAGATCGTCCGACATGATGCGGCCGACCGGAGTGCCGCGAACTCGCTCCATACAGATCACCCGAGGTCCGCAATGGCTCCAGAAGATCTCCGGAACCATCACGTGGGAATTGTCCCCGAACACGTACAGATTGTCGCGAAAACGTTCCTGGCGCAGCGCTTCTGCTGCGCTGTTGAGTTCCTGGGCCGTCAGGTCGTTGAGATCGCGGACGACGGCCGTCGCATTCGTTATACGGAAGAACTCGAAGAATCTCTCCAGCAACGCGGCTCCGGTGTATGCGACCCGGAGATCGACCCGCATGCGACGTCGAATCTCCGGCCGTTGCACCTTCACCACCGCCTCGCGGCCGTCGGGCAGCACGCAGGCGTGTACCTGCGCCACAGATGCAGCCGAGAGGGGCACGTCGTCGAACGACCGAAACAGCTCAGCAATGCCGCCGCCCAGGTCGCGCTCGACCGCGCGGCGAGCCTTGTGCGCCGGGACGGGTGGGACACCGTCGAGCAGTCGTAGACATGCATCGGCCAGAACCGGGGGAAACACTCCGGGTGACGAGGCCATGAACTGGCCCAGTTTGACGAACGTCGGCCCCAGCGCCTCGAACCCCTTCACCACACCTTCGGCGAGAGCAACCGTGAAGCGACGCCGTTTGGAGAGCCAGGACACCGGCCATCGGATGACGGCTATCGCAGCGGCAGCAACGAGGACCACGGTGATCCAGGCGGCGCGGCCCAACTCCTCGAGTCCGAAATGCGTGAGGTCCGGGTATTCGATGTCGAGGGCTTCGGGAGGCGGGCCGTCCGAGTACGGCCCCGGGGAGAACGCGTCGCCCGAACTACTGCGCGGAGCTGGGATTGGCGACGTCACTGGTCAACCACCTACCGTCTTCCTGCTTTTCGAGCGTCATGACCACTGCATTCACCGCCTGACGCGGTTCGGTGACCGTGGCGTTCGATGCCGTCTGATCGATGATCACCAACACTTCCACCCGGTCGACGGCCGTGGACTTCGCAGCGATGTCGAGGACCTGTGCCGTCGATGTGGCACCGGCCTCCACCAGAGTCGCCTGCAAATCGCTGCTGGTCTCGGTAAACGTATCAGCCAATGACCCAGTGGCACCAGATAATACGTCGTCGACGTAGGTGTCGAACGTATCTGCACTGTAGGTGAACAACGTGATCGCGAAGGTACGAGCGGTATCGACGGCCTCGGCGCGGGAGGTGTCGAGCGAGCGTCGGTGTTCGAGCTGGTACGCGAAGACACCCGCACAGGCGATCGCGGCGATAAACGCCAGCGCCAGAGCAGACACCACTGCCGACGGCCGCCGACGTGCGCGAGCCTGCACCGCGGGCTCCTCGGGGGTCTCATCCAGTTTTTCGTCGGGTATCGGGTCGTCGGTTCTCAGGTCGGTCATGTGTACTCCTTCGTTGGGAAGACGGTCGAGGGGTCGGTCAGCCGCCCGTCCGCTCCTGCCCGGTAGCGCCGGCGGGGGGACCGCCGGTGTCGTCGCCTGGTGGACGAGGAACGTTCTGCGCGCCCCGAACCTGCAGCCCCGGGTCGGTGCTGTTGCAGTACATGTACTTCAGCGGCGGAGTCATCGCGGCGATGGACGGCGAGACAGTGGGGTTGAGGTAGTCGCAGGTGGGTCTCGGATACGGGTCGGCGACGACATTGAGCTGGTTGTCGTGGCCGGCGAGTCCGAACGCGCCTGCGCCGGCCGACATCGCCGGGAACAGGGCCTCGATCGCGGGTGTGTGCAGGCGAGCGGCCCTGGCGATGCGGGCGAGGTTCTTCAGAAGATCCCCGCCGGCATCGCGATTCTCCCCGATGACCGCCTTGGCGGAATCGAGTCGAGCAGGGGTGTCGTCGAGCAGAGCGCGAATCTCGGCGTCCGACGCAGACAACTGCTCTGCCAACGCCGTGCCGCCGATCGAGAGTCGGGTCAGATCGGGTTCGATGTCGCCGACGGTCTGCAGCAGCGTCCGACCGGTGCGAATCAGGGTGATCGTTTCGGGAAGAACGGAATCCAGACCGGTGAGCAGTGCGCCACCGCCGTCGATGATCGCTTGCAGTTCCGCGGGCCCACCCGCCGTCGCAGCATCGAGCTCGTCGATGATCGAGGACAGCTGCGCCGGGTCGATCTGGCTCACCAGATCGGTGACACTCACGAGCATCGTGGCGAAGGGGACCGGGGTGTCCGTTCGATCCTGTTCGACCACGTCGCCGTCGGCCAGGTACGGAGCATCGTCGGAATCGGGGCGGAAGTCGATGTACTGCTCGCCCGCAGCGGACAGCGCTGCCACCACGACGGTGCCGTCGGCCGGAACGCGGTGCCCGGCGGAGATGTCCAGTTGCGCTTCGACACCGTCGACGGTGATGTCGACAGCAGCTACTCGCCCGATTCGTTGCCCGCGCACGGAGACATCTCCGTTCGCCTGCACCCCACCGGATCCGTCGAGCCGCACGGTGACGCGGTAGTCGTCCGAGAGCGGATCGATGCGCAGCGCTCCGACGGTCAGGTATGCCGCCCCCACGAGAAGGACGAGCGCGAGTGCTGTGTTCGAGACGAGTACAGGATGTCGAGTCACCCAGTGGCGCAGTGTCATCGGCCGGCCCCCGTGTCGTCGGGAGACGGGGTGCCGGTGGGGGTCGGCAGTTCGACGGTCGGCGCGGGAGTGAGTCCCTGTCCGGTCACCCGACCGTACACACGGTTCAACGTGTCGGTGAGGCTGCCGACGAAGTCCTCGCCATCCTGGGCCCCCGGCCAATGGCTCTCCGGATCGTCCAGCGCAGCCAGGCTCAGCCAGGAGAGCCGAACATAGATCGCGACGGAATTACCCTTGGTGTTCGAGGCCAGTTTCGGTGCGAGCTGCTCGAGTTGCTTCATGGCCACGTCGAGGTCGTCGCCGATCGCAGCGACCGACGAGAGCGTCTGCTCGGTGCCGACCAACAGATCACGCAGCGCCGGACCTGTTTCGTCGGTGAAGGTTGCGAGCTTGCCTGCGGCACCTCCCGCGGCGGCGATGACGTCGGTGATGCCTTTGCTGTTGTCGGCCAGCGTCTGGGTGAGTTCGGGTAGCTGCTGTGCGATCGCGTCTATCGCGTCGGTTCTGGCACCGAGAATCGAACTGAGCTCCTGCGTTCGGTCCAGCATCGAATCGATTCGATCGGTGCGCTCGTTCAGGTCCGTCACCGTGTCGGTGAGCTCGGTGAGAATGTTCGACGCGTCGGCGCTCCGACCGTCGATCGCCGTGTCCAGTTCTGCGATGATGGTCTGCAGTCTGCTGACCCCACCGCCGTTGACGACGAGCGACGCCGAGGCGAGCAGTTCCTCGACACTGGCACCCGCGGAGGTGTAGGCGATATCGATGGTCGAATCGGGTTGCAGCCGAGGGGTATCGGGGCCTGCGCCGGGCGAAGACAGAGAGACGAAGACATCTCCCAGCGGAGTCGCCTGTCGCAGTTCGGCCCGTACGTCGCTCGGAAGGTTCACACCCGACCGAATGGCCATCTGTACCCGCGCCGTGTAGTTCTCGGCGTCGATCTCCTGGACCTGACCGATGTCGACCCCGCCGAGTTTGACCTTCGCCTGCTGAGGCAGGTTGAGTGCATCGGTGAAAACGGCGTCGATGCGGTACGAGTCGGCGCCGACCCCCGGGCTCGGCAGCGGCAGGTCCTCGAGGGTGGTACTGCAGCCGGTGAGAACCGCCGTCGCCGAGATCGCTGCGATCGGCATCGTCCAGTACTTCACGGCTGACTCAGCCCCAGCAGCGCCGCCGAGATGCCGAAGTCCGGTCCGAAGTCGTACACGCGGCCGGTACGGCAACCCTCCGACTTCGACTGGATTCGCTGGCAGAACTCGTTGACCAGTTCGGTATCGAACAGCGTTCTGTCGGTGAGGAAGTGGACGCGCAGAGCTCTGGAGACCGGATCGGTGGCGTTCTCGAGATTGCGGAACAGCGTCGGTGCCGTGTCGATCGTCTCCGACAGTTCACGGCTGTGGTCGGTCAGCCCCGCGACCGTGGTCTCCAAGTTGGCGAACAGTGCAGGGAAGGACTCTCGGTTCGCGTCGATCAGGCCCGTCAGTCGACTCGTCAGCCGATTGATCTGTGCGACGGTATCTCCGAGCGCGGCCGACTGATCACCTGCTTCACCGATCACCTGCGCCATGTCCGTCGAGAAACCACGAATCTGCGTATCATTCTCTGCCGCAACGCGGGTCAGCTCACTGACCGAGGTGATCAGGCGGGTCAAGGAGTCCTTGTTGTCCACCCCGACCGCCAACGCTGCGGACAGATCGTCGAGAGTGGACCGGATCTTGGCCCCGTTTCCCGTCAATCCCTCGTTCGTCACCGCCAGTAGATCTGCGATCGGCCGATTGCCGTCGCTGCTGTCCGCGAGAGTGGCCGACAGCTCGGTGACGGCGTCGAGCACCCTGTCGATCTCGACGGGTACGTGCGTTCGGGAGAGGGGCACGTGCGCCCCGTCCTCGAGAACCGGCCCGTCTCCCGAATACGGTGGCGTCAACTCGACATGCCGATCGGTCACCACCGACGTCGAGATGGTCGCCACGTCCAGATCGGCTGGTAGCTGCACCGATTCGTCGACCGTCATGCTGATGCGTACGTGCGAACCCTGCGCCTCGATGCTGTCGACTGTTCCGACCGACATGCCCAACACCGCAACCTCGTTTCCCTCGTAGAGACCGGCCGCGTTCTCCAGATCGGCGGTGATGGTGATGGTCGAACCGGTCGCCGAGGAGAGCGGTCGAGGCATGCCGCAGCCGGTGCTCGTCAGCAGCACAGCCGACGCGCATACGGCCGTGGCGACCCGAATCCCGGCTCTCATCGGCAACCCTGAACCACGTGGGCCGAGCACAACCAGTTGTCCGGCAGCAGCGACCACGGAGTGGCGATGTCGACGTAGGGACCGTTGCCGAAGGCGTTCGTCATCTGCCGCACGGTGACCGGCAGACTTTCGTACACCCGCCGCAGCGTGTCGTCGTTGTTGGCCAGACCCTGACTCAGCGCAGTCAATTGCCCGATCAACGGGTCTATCGCAGCACGGTTCTCGGCGAACACGGTGTCGAGCTGGGCGGTGAGCGCATCGGTCGAGGCAAGCAAGTTCGCCACCGCGCCCCGCTGCGCGGCGATGGTGTTTGCGAGAGCCGCACCTTGGCCCAGCATCGACATCAGGGCGGCACTGTTGTCCGACAATCGCGCCGTCACCCGATCTGCATCGTCGAGCAGCGCCGCTATCTGATCCTCTCGATCGGCGATCACCCTCGACAGGGCCGAGATGCTGTCCAGTGCCTGACCGGTCAGTTCGGGAGTGCCTTCGAGTTGATCGGCGACCGTGGTCAGTGACTCGCGCATCGTTCTGGCATCGATCTGCTCGATCACCGGTGTACCGGTCTGGATCGCTTTCTGCAGATCGAAGGGAACTGTGCTGTGCGACAGCTCGATCGGACGATCACCCAGCGGGGCGTCGCCGTCCGGTGTGAGTGAGACGTAGCGCGACCCCAGAATGGTGGACAATTTGATCTCGGCTTTCGTCTCGGAACCCAACTCGACGGAGTCGTCCACATCGAGCACGACGTGAACGTGATCGCCTGCCAGCGCCAGAGAATCGACCTTCCCGGCGGAGACTCCGGCGATGCGGACGTCGTCACCGCTCCGCAGCCCGGCGGACTGAGCGAAGAGAACGTCGACGGTCCGATCGCCGATGCCTGCATGCTGATAGCCGAGCACCGCACCGAAGATCAGGACGATTGCCACGCATCCGGCGATACCGCGCCAGAAGTCACGGGGCATCGCCCGGGTCGAGGCTCGAACGCGAGCCGATAGCGACGTCATTCGAGGCAGACCTCCGACTGTGCGGTGCCGCCGACTCGACTGAAAACACCTGGTGGGAAAAGAAGTCCGGCGAAACTGACGTCCAGATTGCAGACGTACATGTTGATGAAGCTTCCGTTCTCGGTGATGCGCGAGAACGACGAGAGCACCGAGGGCAGCATTCCGATGGACGTGCTCAGTTGCGCGCCGTCGCGGTTCACCAGATCGGTGTTCGCACCTAGTCGATCGATGGTGCCCGAGAGCGTCGGCCGTACGTCGTCCACCATCTCGGCGACGGGACCGGCGGAATCTCCGATCGTGCGCACCGCGGTGGCCAGAGGTTCTGCTTGCGCATTGAGATCGGTCACCAATCTCTGCGTGGATTCGATGAGAGCCGTCGTATCGTCACCGCGATCGGCCACCTCGGCCAGTACCTCGCCCAGGTTGGCTACGATCAGACCGAGTATTTCGTCCTTCTCCGCGAATTCTGCTGCCAGCGAGGCGCTTTGCACCACCAAAGTGCTGATCGAGACGCCGTCTCCCTGCAGGGTGGCAACGATGGACTCGGACAACGAATTGACCTGCTGGGGGTCGAGCACGCTGAACAGTGGTTGGAAGCCGTTGAGGAGAGCGGAGACGTCGAACGACGGCTCGGTGCGCTCGATCCCGATCGTTGCACCCGGCTCGACCGTACCGGTGGATTGCCCGATGGTGTCGAGGGCGAGGTAGCGCTGACCGATCAGATTCTGGTACTTGATCGAGATCGTAGTGTTCTCGTACACGGTCTGGCCGCGCTCGAGGTCGAATTGCGCTCGTGCGGTGTTTCCGTCGAGCGATACATCCTCCACTTTGCCCACGCGCACACCGGCGATCCGGACGTCGTCGCCGCTCTGTAGCCCTGATGCATCCTCGAAAAGCGCAGCGTACGTCTCGGTTTCACCTGCCACCGAACGGCCGAGGGTGGTCCAGATCAGCGTGGTCACCGCGATGGCCAAGACCATGAAGATGCCGAATCCGATGAGGGGCCTGCGAATCGACGTCATGGTGCACCGACCGGATCGGCGTTGTCGATCGCGATGGTCTGCCCGCGCAGCAGCGGCCCGAGGAGAATGATCGAGGTGGGATCGGCCGGCCTACCGAGCACATCGTCGATTGCGGCCTTCTCCTCGTCGCTGCCGACGGATCCGATGTTGCCCGGCGAGTACGAGATTCCCTCCGCCGGAACACTCGTGCCGTCCAGCGCGTCGCCGCCCGAGGCTCGCGACGGCGGTGCAGTGGAGCAGCTGGCTCCGGCCATGTCGCCGTAGCGGGGGCAATCTTCCCGGGTGTACGGGGTGAATGGGGTGGCGGTGATGTCGATCGACCAGATCAGTCGCCCGTTGGGGCCGGTGAAGGCGCGGTTGAAGCCTTCCAACGTTCGGCCGAACTCCCGCACACCGGCAGGAAGGTCGTCTCCGTTGACGGCCAGAGCTCCCATGACCGGGTCCAGGTCTCGAACCAACGAAATCGCCCCGGACAGGTTGGGTGCCAGCGCCGCGTCGAGACTCGACGTGGAACCGGCCGCGCTGGTCAGGAATTGCGTCAGCTGATCGCGCTTCTCCGCAATGGTCGCCGCGGGAATCAGCGAACTTTCCAAGGTGTCCAACAACAGCGGTGCCGTTCTGCTCAGGCTGCCGATCGAGGTGTCGAGCAGGTCGATATCGGAAGTGAGATCCGGCATTTCGGCTCGGAGTGTGGTCAGGTACTCACTGGCTGTCGAGATGGTGGAGCCGATCGATTCACCGCGGCCGTCCAGAGCGTCGGCGAGCGTGGACAGCACCGAACTCGACTTCTCGGGGTCGACTGCGGTCAGCACGTTGCGCAGACTCGTCATCGCGGTCTGCAGTTCCAGCGTTTCCTGTGAGGCGTCGCCAGGAATGGTTGCGCCCGCCTCGATGCTCTGTCCGCCACCGGTGTCCACCAGTTCGATCGAGGAAACGGCGAAGATGTTGCTGGGCACGACCCGTGCGGTGACGGTGTCCGGGATCGTCTCGGCACGTGCGGGATTCAACCGAATTTCCACGGTGCTGTTGCCGGTGGGATCGCTGTCCACCCCGGCAACCGCGCCGACCAGAACTCCGCGGAATTTGACGTCCGCATTCTGCGGCAGACCGTCTCCGAGTGTGGACATCGACGCGACGACGTCGACGGTGTTGCGCCAGACACCCGTGTAGCGCGCCAGCAGAAGCCCTGCGATGGTGCTGAACAGCAGGAACACGCACAGGCCCCGGATCACGAGCGCGGACATCGACGGTGCGCGCCCTCCCACATCGAACATCCGGGCCCCTATCCCGAGATCCTGATGCCGGGATCGGATCCCCACATCGCAAGGGTCATCAACGTATTGACGAAAATGACGACGATGATGCTGGTGCGAATCGCCTTGCCTGCCGCCACCCCGACTCCTTCGGGGCCGCCGGACGCGTAGTACCCGTAGTAGCACTGGATTATCGTCGTGAGAAGAACGAAAACAACAGCTTTGGTCACCGAGTACAGGACGTCCTGGACGGACAGGAACGAATGGAAGTAGTGCAGGTACGTGCCCGCGGATTGGCCGCTCTGCACCCCGACCACGATTTGAGCCGTGAGGTAGCTCGCGCTCAGTCCGAGAACGTACAGCGGCAGAATTGCGATGACGGCGGCCATCATTCGGGTGCTGACCAGATACGCCAAGGGGTCGATCGCGAGTGACTCGAGCGCGTCGATCTCCTCACCGATTCGCATCGAACCCAGTTGCGCGGTGAAGCGACAACCGGCCTGGGCGGCGAACCCGATGGCAGCGATCAGAGGAGCAAGTTCTCGGGTGGTGCCGAACGCGGACACTGCCCCGGTCAACGGGCCCATGCCCAGAAGATTCAGTGCGGTGTAGCCCTCGATGCCGACGGTGGCTCCGGCGAAGGCTCCGAGGAGAACGATCACTCCGATGGTGCCGCCACCGACGACGATGGCACCGTTTCCCCAGCTCACGTCCGAGAGCAGACGCCACAGCTCGGGCCGGTACCGCCGCACCGTGTAGGGCATCGATCCCACGGATCGGCTCAGGAAGGTCGCCTGGTGGCCCAACGTGGCCAGGGCGCGCGTCGGTGCGGCGACCGCGGCGTTCGCCGCGCCGACGAGGGGGCGTAGCAGCGGCGGTGTGTAGCGAGTGGCCATGTCAGATCAACCGAGCCGGGAACACGATGGTGTAGAGCCGGGTGAACAGGACGTTGACAGCGAAGAGCAGGATCACCGAAATGACCACGGCCGCGTTGACCGAGTTGGCCACACCACCGGGTCCACCGCGAGTGGTCAACCCCTTGTCGCAGGCCACTATTGCCACGATCGCGCCGAAGACGACGGACTTGATCAGAGCCAGCACCAGATCACCGATGGTGGCGAAGGCCGCGAAAGTACCCAGATAGCTACCCGGTGTACCGGACTGAACGAACACGTTGAACATGTAGCCGGTGATGAATCCGACGAAGCAGACGCTGCCGCAGAGCAACACACTGACCAGCATCGCGGCGGCCAATCGTGGCACGACGAGTCGTTGCAGCGGCGAGATGGCCATGACTTCCATCGCGTCGATCTCGTCCCTGATCGTGCGAGAACCCAGGTCCGCGCACACCGCCGACCCGACCGCCCCGGCCATCAGCAGCGCGGTCACCAACGGCGCGCCCTGACGGATGATGCCGAGACCGTTCGCGGCACCGGCGAACGAGGTGGCACCGACCTGGCCTGCGATGGCACCGACCTGAACCGACACGATGACTCCGAAGGGGATCGCGACCAGCAAGGTCGGGATGACCGATGTGCTTGCCATGAACGCACATTGGCGGATGAATTCGGAGAAGGGAAACGTCCGGTGGACGATGTCCGAGGTCAGTGATCTCCCGGCCCTGACACCCATCCCCATCTGGCGGCCGAAAGTGGAGATCGCGACAACGGGGTGCTGCCGAAGGTAATTCGAGGCCATCCGGCCCATCGCGTTGGGCATCAGCGGTCGAACACCGCGCGGACCGTCTGGGACTCTGGCACGGACTGACATGCCAATCGCACCCCGTGTTCCATCTCGTGCTCGTCGAGCGTCTCGTTCGCGAGCATCGTCACGGTGCCTTCGGTGAGCGTGTACGCGCAGCCGCCGCAGGTTCCTTCGCGGCAGACGTACGGCGCGTCGAGACCGAGTTCGAGGAGGCGGTCGAGAAGCTTGGTGCCCGCACTCCAGGCGAACTCGGTCTCGGTCCCGTCGATCTCGACCCGAGCGGTGACGGAGTTCGCACCCGATTCGTGAGCAGTTGCGGTCCTGTCGTCCCGAAACGGGTTGGAGTCGAAGGAGGAAAAGACCTCTCGATGTGTTCTACGTGCGACCGTGCCGGTGCGGGCGAGCCACTCCTCGGCGACGTTCATGTACTGCGGGGGACCGCACAGGAAGGCCTCGCAGTCGGCCGGAACGGTCGCGCCCGTCGAGGCCAGTCCTGCAGCGGTGGGCAACCCCGATTCCGAGGCGTACCAGTGGTGCACCTCGAGTTGTTCGGGAAAGCGAGACTGCAGTTCGGTCAGTTGCTCAGCGAAGATCACCGAGTCGCGGTTCTGATTGGCATAGACGAGGGTGATCCGGTTGTCGTGCCGCAACAGGGCGGTCTTGATGATCGACATCATCGGGGTGATTCCGCTGCCTGCGGCCAGAAGGACGAAGTCGACGTCCCAGTTCTCGGGTCCGAACATGCCCGACGGCTTCAATGCCTTGAGCCGCATCCCGCGAACAGCATTGTCGTGCAACCAGTGTGACGCTACCCCGTCCTGGATTCGCTTCACGGTCACGGTGGGGTACGGGTCGCGTACCGGGGAGCTGGAGAAGGAATAGCAGCGGGCAACCGAGCCGCCGTCGGTGCACGGAATCTCGAGGGTAAGAAATTGCCCGGGCTCGTACCGAAAGTGCAGTTCCCGGTGCGCGGGAACCGCAAAGCCGAGGGAGATCGCATCCTCGGTTTCGTAGGTCACCTCGGCGATCTCCAACTCGAAGATTCTGTCCTCGTGACCGACGGCAGACGCATCGAGGTCTGCCGGTGCTGCGTTCCCGAACATCGTCACGTACTCCCTCCTTCCGGCTTGCTTTGTTGTGTCGGTCGTCACTCTTGCACACTGGACCACTAATTAATAGGCCATTGACAAATGGCGAATAGCCAGTGAAGGTGACGAGGTGACTTCCACCACAAACCACGACTACCTGCCTCGCGGTGCCTTCGCGGCGGGTTCCCGACGAACTCGGCTGGCTGCCTTGACGACTCGGCTGACTCTGCGTCCGATCACCAACCTGCTTCCGACGGCCCGCGGCGGCATAGAGTTCTCCCGACGCCTCGTCGCCACCTCGATGAACCTCTTCGGTCCCGTTCCGAAGGGAACGAGAGTGGACCTCGTCGCCGACGGCCCGGTGCGCGGGGAATGGGTACGCGCGCCCGGACTGGCCCCGGGACCCCGGGTGATTCTCTACATCCACGGCAGTGCATACGTCATCTGTTCGGCACGGACCCATCGTGGCCTGACCGCGCGATTGTCCGGCTCGACCGGCCTGCCCGTGTTCACGGTCGACTACCGGTTGGCCCCGGAACACCCGTTTCCCGCCGCCGCCGACGACCTCGAAGCCGCCTACCGCTGGCTACTCGGCCAGGGGCACGACGCGGCGAACATCGTCATCGCCGGGGACTCCGCCGGCGGTCACCTCGCCGCCGACCTGCTCATCGAGAACGACCGGACCGGAACGCCGCAGCCCGGCGCGATGGTGTTGTTCTCGCCGCTGGTGGATCTCGACTTCGAGCTCTCGGCGCGGATGGAGCGCACGCGCAAGGATCCGATGATCTCGGCGAAGGCAGCGCGAGGACTCGTGGCGCTCTACACGGACGGTCACGACTCGAGCCTCCCGCGGTTACGGCTCGATCTCGCCCGCATGCGCGATCTGCCACCCACGCTCATCCAGGTGGGCGGAACCGAGATGCTGCGAGGCGATGCGCGGCACCTGCACACGATGATCGAGGCAGCAGGCGGACGAAGCGAACTCGAGATCTGGCCCGACCAGATGCACGTGTTCCAAGCTCTCCCGCGGCTGATCCCCGAGGCCGCTCACGCGCTCGAGCATGCAGCCGAGTTCATCGCCCACACACTCGACAACCAAGCAGTGCAACATGATTCGAAGGAACAGGTAGGTCGATGAGAAGCAAGACCGGAAAACCCTCGTACGGGTCGAGAGCGGTAGTGACCGGCGCAGGCAGCGGCATCGGCCGGGCCTTCGCCCTCGAGCTGGCTCGACGCGGAGGAGCCATCATGTGCGCCGATATCTCGTTGCCGCGCGCACAGGCGACGGTAGCGATGGTGAACGCCCTCGGTGCCACCGGATACGCCGTCGAATGCGATGTGTCGGTGCGCGAGAACGTCGAGGAACTGGCGCTTCGTGCCGGCATCGAATTCGACGGACCCACCACGGTGCTCATCAACAACGCAGGCGTCGGAATCGGCGGAAAGCCCGTCGGAGACATCGGTTTCGAAGACTGGAACTGGGCTCTGGGGATCAACCTGTGGGGCGTGATCCACGGCTGCGAGGTGTTCACGCCTGCGCTGCGGGCAGCCGGTGAGGGCGGAATCATCAACGTCGCCTCCGCCGCAGGCTTTGCCGCCGCGCCGCTGATGGGTCCCTACAACGTGGGCAAATCCGCGGTGATGTCGCTGTCGGAGACGATGGCAGCGGAACTGTCGGGTACCGGTGTGCGGATATCGGTTCTGTGCCCCACGTTCGTCAAGACCAACGTTGCCGTCGACGGCCGGATCACCGCGAGTTCGTCCCGGCTGGCCGAGTTCGCGATGCGCTGGACCGGACGCTCACCGGACAAGATCGCTGCCCGAACACTCGATGCCTTCGACAAGGGTCGGCTCTACGTCGTTCCCCAGTTCGACGCCAAGGCCGTCTGGCGATTCAAGAGACTGCTGCCCGCGGTGTACGTGCGTTTTCTCGGGTTGCTCAATCGTGTGATGCCCGCCGAGCAGGAGCCGGCGAAGAACGAATCCCTCACCTCGACAACCACAGGAGCCTGACATGGCAATGGATTTCGAAGACATGTTGACCAAGATCAAGGACCGTCAATGGGCGCTGGCCGATATCGACTGGGACGGTCCGGGTGCGGAGACCATCAGTCCGGAACTGCACGCCAAGCTCAAGCCCTTCATGTCCGATCTGATGTGGATCGAGAACGTCGGCGCTCGGGGCTTCGCGGCCATGGCGCTCAAGGCCCCGAACGAGACGCTGGCAGAGATCTACCGCTACTTCCACGCCGAAGAACAGAAGCACGCCAATGCCGAGCTCGCTCTCATGCGACGCTGGGGCATGCTCGACGGTGACGAGATGCCCGAGCCCAACATCAACGTCAAGCTCGTCATCGACTGGCTCGACAAGCACTCGGACGGGCTGTCTCTGGCAGTGCTGGGAACCGTGATTCCCATGCTCGAGGTCGCGCTGGACGGTGCATTGGTCAAGTTCATCATGGACGAGATCGACGATCCGGTGTGTCAGGCAGTCTTCAAGAAGATCAACTCCGACGAATCACGGCATCTGGCAGTAGATTTCGCCGTGATCGAGCTTCTCGGGCATTCGCGGATGCGCAAGATTCTGGTCGACACCGTCGGCGCATGGATGAACCCGGCCCTCATCGTCGGCACGCTGCGGTACATCCCGCTGCTGAACAAGATGCGAGACAACATCGTCGAGATGGGCGTCGACGAGGAGCGCCTGTACACCGCGATGAAGCGATTCCGCAGTGTCGGGCAGCGTAGCCCCGAGGCACTGCGTGTGCCGATGTACCGAATAGTGCAGTGGCACGGCAGCATCGTCATCAATCGCAAGCACCCGTATCACCTCCTGGCGGACGGCCTGGTGAAGCTCACTCGCCGGTACCCGAGCAAGACTCTCAATTCCGAGCCGACCTGGGCCAAGGAACTGACCTACGAGCCCGTCGCATGAGCGAGCTCGATGCGCGCGAAGGTGTCCTCGACGCGGTGATCGTCGGTGCAGGCTTCGCCGGAATAGGTTCCGCTATCCGACTGCGCAACAAAGGTATCGACAACTTCGTCATCCTCGAACGCGGAAGCGCGGTCGGGGGGACCTGGCGCGACAACACCTATCCGGGCGCAGCCTGCGACATCCCGTCCAGGTTGTACTCGTACAGCTTCGCGCCGAATCCGAACTGGTCGCACACCTACTCCGGTAGCGGTGAGATTCTCGACTACATCCACACCATGGTGGACGAGTTCGACATCGAGTCGCGTATTCGATTCGGGCACAATGTGGTCGACATCATCTGGAACGAGGCGGCCGGGCATTGGCACCTGAGCATCGACGGGCACCCCGATGTTCGAGCGCGCACGGTGGTGATGGCGTCGGGGCCGCTCGCCAATGCCAGCCTGCCGAACATCCGGGGCATCGACACCTACGAGGGGCACAAGATCCACAGTGCTCGGTGGGATCACGACTACGACTTCGAGGGTAAGAAGGTCGCCGTGGTCGGAACCGGGGCGAGCGCGGTGCAGATCGTTCCGGAACTGGTGAAGATCGCCGACACGGTGAAGGTGTTCCAGCGCACGCCCGGTTGGACGCTGCCGAGAGTGAACCGAAAGACACAGGGCGGCACCAAGCGTCGATACGCTCGGTACCCGCAGGCCCAGACCATGGCGCGTTCGCTGTGGTTCTGGGGCCACGAGTCCGTCGCCCTCGGAGTCGTCTGGAAGACCCCGCTGACCCGCATCGTCGAACTGGTCGGTCGCGCCCATCTGCGGCGCCAGGTTCGTGATCCATGGCTGCGGCGTCAGCTGACTCCGCGGTTCAGGGCCGGCTGCAAGCGACTGTTGATGACCAGCGATTACTACCCGGCATTGCAGAAGCCGAACTGCACGCTGGTCACGTGGCCGATCGCAACGCTCTCGCCCAAGGGCATTCGCACCGTGGAAGGCATCGAGCATCAGTTCGACGCCATCGTGTTCGCCACCGGATTCGACGTGTCCAACACCGGGACGCCGATCCCGATCACCGGGCGCGACGGTCGGGTGCTGGCCGACGAGTGGAGCGCAGGGGCCAAGGCGTACAAGAGCATCGCTGTGTCGGGCTATCCGAACATGTACTTCACCTTCGGCCCGAACTCCGGACCGGGGCACAGCTCTGCCCTGGTGTACATGGAGGCCCAGATCGACTACCTCGTCGAGGCGATCTCCCTGGTTCTCGACGGCAATCTGCACAGCGCCGACGTGCGCCAGGACGTTCAGGATGCGTACAACGAGGAGATGCAGCGCAAGCTGGCCAAGACGACCTGGAATTCGGGTTGCAGCAGTTGGTATCTCACCGAGGACGGCTTCAACGCAACCATGTTCCCCGGTTTCGCCACCCAGTACGTCAACCAGCTCAGAGGCGTCGAGCAGGGCGATTTCACGATGGTCCCGCGCCGCGTCGAACGTCCGCGGGAACCGCTACGGGCCGCCGAGAGCATGCTTCCGTCGCGATGACGTTCGGGTTCGGGTCCACCTTCCGCCGCGTCGTCGACGTATATCCTGTGGGTCGACGCGCGGCGGAGGTAGGGAGATCGGTGGAGTATCGAATCGACGACTTGGCTCGAGAGGCCAAGACGACCACTCGTAACGTGCGGGCGTACCAGGAGCGTGGACTGCTTCCGCCGCCCACACTCCGCGGCCGAGTCGGTATCTACGGCGACGATCACCTGACGCGGCTGAAGGTGATCGATTCGCTGCTGCAGCGAGGTTTCACCTCGGTGCACATCGCCGATTTCCTCTCGGGCTGGGAGCAGGGCAAAGACCTCGGTGAGATCCTGGGCCTTCAGGAGATCGTGACCCGCAAATGGTCGTCGGAAGAGACCACGGTCATT
>NZ_LVCU01000574.1:0-6829 GCF_001647185.1 Rhodococcus sp. EPR-147 | reverse complement strand
ACCGAGATGTTCGAGAAGATGCGCAGCCTGGCGATGAAATCTGCGCAGGCGGAGCTGGCCCGCGCCCTCGATCGCGTCCAGGAACAGGCGCTCAGTGACCATCTGTCGCAGACTCTGTCGAGGCAGAACGACCAATGATGGTTTGAAGACTGCAACAATCGGACATACCTGGCTCCCGACAGCCGAACGGCGGCTGACCGATCGAGGGGGCACCATGAGGTTCGTAACGTTGATCGTTCTCGTCTGGCTGATCATCGGCGCATTCGCGTCGTACCAGCGCGGAGATTTCGAGAGCGCACCCGAGAACTGCGCCGGAGCGGGCACCATCGCCCTCACCGTCGTCGCAGGACCGCTCAACTACTTCGGAGTCAACCCGGAGGTCACCGACTGCAACGTCAACGTGCCGCAGCCGAGTGAGTGATTCGAGTCTCTGACCGCGCGCCCGCGGTACACCTTCCCTAACCTGGTGAGGTGTTCCGCGGACGCTTACTGCTGTTTCTGGCCTTCGCGATCCCCGTTGTCCTGGTGTCTGCGATCGGTGTCGGCGGCTATGTCGCGTTCACCAAGGCTCGCGTCGATCCGCTGACCACGGCCGACGCCATCGTCGTACTGGGTGGCGAACACGACGGCCGCGAGGCGTACGGCATCTCGCTCGCCGAGCAGGGTCTGGCGAAGACGGTGGTGCTCTCCGATCCCTACGGTTCCCGCGACCCGATCATGAAGAAGTACTGCGCGGCATCGACGACCGAGTTCGAGGTGCTGTGCATTCCGCCGACTCCGTCGACCACACGCGGAGAAGCGATGTTCACCGAGGAACTCGCCCGCGAGCGAGGGTGGAATCACGTCATCGTCGTCACGTGGCGCTACCACCTACCCCGCGCCCGGTACATCTTCGACCAGTGCTTCGACGGAACCGTCACGATGCGTCCGACGCCACGTGCCTACGACTTCTCCCTCGTCGAATGGGAGTTCACCTACCTCTACCAGATCGCGGGTTTCGTCAAGGCGGGCGTACAGGGACCGTGCGAGAACTCGGCGGACGACTGATCCGAGCGGGTCAGAAAATCTTGTGATAGAGCGTGATGCCGGACTTCCACGCCAGGAATCCGAACATCACGGCAGCGATTCCACCCACCACGTTGGCAGCGAAAAATACTGTTGCGCTGCGGTACTCCTGGTTTCTGGTGAGCCGAAGCGTAGCCAGCGCCACCGTGGCCAACGGGGCCACCGACGCCAGAAATCCGATGCCCACCAGCGAACGAAACCGGTCCGGTGGATCGAGAGCGAACACCAACCCCAATGCCGCACACGCCAGCAGATTGAGCGCGGACAACCGTCGCCTGGACCTGATGGCGTACGAGAACACGAACTGCCCGAGCGCAGCCAGCCCACCCCCGACGGCCACCAGAATCATGGTCGTCATCGAATGCTGCTCGGCCTCGGCTTGGTGATCGCCGCGCCGAGTGCCATGGCGATCAACGCGATGATCGGCGTTCCCACCAGATACACCACCGAATTCCATGCACCGCGATGCGTCACCGCTTGGAACGCGTACAGGCTGAAGGTGGTGAACCCGCACGCCAGCCCGAACAGGGCGGCGCGGGCAACCGGGGCGGGCCGTCCCCACAGGTAGCCCAGGGCAGAGCCGACGACGAGGCACCCGAACACGTTGACTCCGAACGTGCTCATCAACAGCCACCTCGGCGATCCTCGCCACGTCCAGACCTCGTATCGCAACGCCGCACCGACCCCGCCACCGACGGTGACCGCGAGGTACTCACCGAACGATCGACGACGGTCCGCTCCCTGCAGTGCCTCGATCATCGAAGCGAGCCTAGTGGGAGTCGGGCCACTCGGCCGAGTGGAAGAAGGTCGGCCAGGGTGGGCCGGGGTAAAGTCGGCGTGTGACTGCGGACGACACGGGCCTCGGGCCCCAGCACTTCGATGTGATCGTGGAATGGCGTGACCGGGACGTGGTTCTGGCGGTGTCCGGTGAACTGGATCTGGTGACTGCTCCCGATCTGTCCGAGTCGGTAGCTATCGTGCTCGAGAAATCGCCGACGGCTGTGGTGATCGATCTCAGTGATGTGGGATTTCTCGCGTCCGCCGGGATGTCCCTGTTGGCGTCGACGCATCAGCAACTCGGTGGCAACGCCGGGTTTGCCGTGGTCGCGGATGGTCCGGCCACCGGTCGTCCCCTCACTCTCGTCGGTCTGGACGAGGTGTTCGGAATCTATGCAACGGTCGACGAAGCATTCGTTGCACTTCACGCGGGTAGATCCTGAACTTTTGGGTAGACGGGATTCATGATGGCGACTCTCTCCGGAGGTGACGACTCACGTACCGACAGTTCCATCTCGACGGCAGGTGCGCGAATGGAAGAACTGCTGTTCACCGGCGAACCTGCCGACGCCGATCGAGCGTCGGAGCTTCGTCGTGAGCTCGGTGACTGGTTGGGCAATGTGGGCGTCGACCCCGATCGTGCGTACGACGTGGTGCTCGCCACGTACGAGGCAATAGCGAACAGCGTCGAGCACGCATACCGAGACCACACCGACCGCGGAACACTCGACATTCGAGTCTCGTGTGCCGCGGAGGGGCGAATAGAAGTGAAAGTGACCGATCGCGGAGACTGGGCATCGCACAACTCCGATCCCAACCGCGGGCGGGGCGTGCCGCTCATGCGGGCGTTGGCCGACAGCGCCGCCGTCACCTCGGACCAGAACGGTACGACCGTGCACATGATCTGGGACGCGACCTAGCCCGACCGCCCCATCCGGCACACTGGTGCCATGGTCGACGTGCAGATCGCTACCGCAGAGAAGAAGAAGATAACGGTCCCGAATCTGCGTGTGCTGTGGCAGTTCGTCCGCCCGCACCGTCGCACCCTGTCGCTCGGCTTGACCCTCGGCCTCGTCGGCACCGGAGCGGCACTGGCGACGCCGATGGTAGCCAAAGGAGTGCTCGACGGCCTCGGCACCGACGCCTCCTTGATCCAGCCGGTGCTGATTCTGGTGGCTCTTCTCGTGGTGGGTTCGCTGGTGCTGTATCTGCAGTGGATCGTGCTGGGGGTCCTTGCCGAACGCGTGGTCCTCGACGCCCGTAAATCCATTGTGCGTAAGTACTTCGGTGCCACGGTGGGAAGTCTGGGCACTCGGCCCACCGGAGAGCTCGTCACCCGGGTCACCTCCGATACCGTTCTGCTGCGCGAGGCCACCTCGAATGCGTTGGTGGCCATAGTCAACAGTGTGGTCGGCCTCGTGGGCGCACTGATTCTCATGGCTGTGCTGGATTTGGTGCTGCTCGGCGCGATCGCCTCGGCCATCATTGCGATCGCAGTGTTGTTCGCTCGCCTGATGCCTCCTATCGCCGTCGCACAGCGGCAGTCCCAGGAAGCGGTGGGCCGCCTCGGTGGAATTCTCGACGGCACTCTGCGGGCGATTCGTACCGTCAAGTCCAGCAGGGCCGAGGCCCGCGAATCGGAGCGGGTCATCTCCGAGGCGCGAATCTCCGCCCAGCACAGCGTCAGAGCGGTCAAGATTTCCGCGTTGGCCTGGACGTTCGCCGGGGGCGGAGTGCAGTTGGCGATCATCGGAATCCTCGGTCTCGGCGGCTACCGCGTCAGTACCGGGGCATTGGCCGTGTCCAGCCTGATCGCATTTCTGCTCTACGCATTCCAGGTGATGGGCCCGGTGTCCACCCTGGCGACGAATATCACCGCATTGCAGGCCGGAATGGCCGCGGCCGCCCGTATCCGCCAGATCGACGACTTGGTCACCGAAAAGGGTGAGACGGGTCCCGCGAGGTCGGCGAGGACCGAAACGCCCGCTCCGGCTCTCGAATTCCGCAGCGTCACAGCCCGATACGCACCGGGTAGGGAGCCGGCCGTGCGCGGTATGGACCTCGCGGTGCCTGCGCGTGGACACACCGCGATCGTCGGACCGTCGGGAGCAGGCAAGACCAGCGTCTTCTCGTTGATCCTGCGCTTCCTGACCCCCGAGTCCGGCGAGATCAGGCTCGGCGGAACCCCGTACGACGAGCTGACCATCGACGAGGTACGAGCGCGGTTGTCCTACGTGGAGCAGGAGACGCCGGTGCTTCCCGGCTCGATCCGCGAAAACCTCCTGTTCAGCCATCCCGAGGCCAGCGAAGCCGACATCTGGGCGGCGCTCGAGTCCGTACACCTGGACTCGGCGATCCGCGCGCTGGACGAAGGGCTGGACACCGACCTGATCGGATCGACCGTCTCCGGTGGGCAGCGTCAACGAATTGCGTTGGCCAGAGCCATCGTTCGTCGTCCGGAAATCCTTCTGCTCGACGAGGCCACAGCGCAGGTCGACGGCCGCACCGAGGCGGCAATCCACGAGGTGATCCGATCGATCGCGGCCGACTCCGCCGTCGTGACCATCGCGCACAGGTTGTCCACCGTGCTCGACGCCGACACGATCCTGGTGATGGAGGACGGAGTGGTCCGCGCCAGGGGCACGCACTCCGAGCTCATGAACACCGACTCGCTCTACCGAGAACTGGTGGCCGCGTTGCGAATCGGCGACAACGCAGCGCTGACGAAGCCGAGCCGATAACCCCCGGCCGGTACCCTAGCGCCCGGAGTCGGATTCGGATTCGGTGGTGCTGCTCTCGTCGTCGGAATCGTCCGAATTTTCCGCGGAGGTGGTGGTGGTGGTGGTCGTTCGATCCGAGGACGGGGTTCGGCGCGGGCTTCGCGTCGTGGTCTCGGACCGATCCGGAGTGGTCGTCGTGGGACGAGCAGTGGTGGGTACCGCGACCTGCCAGGTGGGCGAGGGCGGCACGATGACGATCGTCGACGTCGGTGTCGTCTCGACCGAACTCAGACTGTCCGACTTCAGAGCGGGCGGACGAACGGTCTGGCTCGTGTCGTCGAACGCGCCACCGAGAGCACCGATGGTCAAGCCGACTGCGACTGCCACTCCGGCGCTCGCCACTGCTGCCGACGCGATGACCTTGTCGCGCATGCACAGACCCTAACGCCGTGGCCGGACCCGGATGGTCGGCAATGATGCGAGAACGTTACCTCAGCGAGCGGGGCGGTGAGAGATGGACGTTCACTGCGTCGACAACCGCAGAACATGGGGCAGCGCCTCCGCGATGGACTCCCCGGCCTGTTCGTACACCGAATGATCACGCCGGTACGGATCGCCGATGTCGAGTGTGTCGACACGGTGCACCGCCCGTGCGTCGGCCAGGGTCGCGATGGACTGCGCGCCCGATGCGGCGACGAGGCCCGACGCCTCCAGCAGAGTGAAGGTGCGACGCATCTGCCGCGGTGCGAGAGCCAGGACGGCGTCGCGATGTGCCGCAGTCATCGTCAGCACGAGATCGGCGTCGGACGCGATCGCGGGCGTGAGGCGTCGGGCAACGAAACCGTCCGGATCGCCGCCGAGCTGAGTCAGCACCGTCGCCGCCGTCGGATCCATGGCGTGCCCGGTCAAGCCCTGCGTTCCGGCGCTGCTCGCGGTGAGCTCGAAGCCACCTTCTCGCGCGAATGCAGCCGCAAGGCGCTCGGCTGTGGGCGATCGACAGATGTTCCCGGTACAGACGAACAGAACGCGCATGCCCGCAACTCTAGTGCTGTGCTCGGGTGCCGCACTGAGCACCGAGGGACGCGCTACAGTGTGCCATTGGCGGGGGATCGAGACTGGTTCGTGACATCCAGTCTCGGCGTGTGTTCACGGGGAAGTCGACCGAAGGCGGGTAATGACCGAAGTTCTCGGTGTGTCGGTGGGGGCCAGCGCTGTGCGCATGGCTCGTCCCGACGCGCGCCCTCAGGATTCGGGCCGCCTCGATTTCCATCACGACACCGTCGACGCCTACTGGGACCGCGCGGAGGAATTGGCCGCCGAGTCGATCGGAGTCGTGCTCTCGCAGCCGGGCGACGGTGGACCGGTGCAAGCGACAGGTGTCGCATATCGGGACCAGCAACAGTTCGGCGAGATCCAGCAGGCCATGGCGAGCCAGCGGCTCTACAACTACCGACTGGTTCCCGAGGCACGAGCAGCGTTGCAGTATCTGGAGGCCTCGGGCGAGCTGGGCCACTTCGGCACCATCGCCCTCTACGATCTGGGCAGCTCCGGATTGACGATCAGCGTGATCGACCGCGGTACCGGTCAGGTTCTGCTCGCCGAACGCACCATCGACATCAGCGGCGACGACTTCGATCGGCTCATCTCGGACAATCAGCTCGCCAAGCAGGGCGTCGACATTGCCGACAACCAGGAACTGAGCGAGTTCACCGCGCGGTGCCGGGTGGCCAAGGAGCAGCTGTCGACCAGTGGCGCGGTGTGCCTGCCCGGTGACGGCGGCGTCATCCTGATCTCGCGTGAGTCGTTCGAGTCTCTGGTGACCGTCCCGATCGAGTACTCGGCGCGGCTGGTGCGTGACGTGATCGGTCGGTCACCCAAGCACGTCGACGCTCTCTTCCTCATCGGCGGCGGAGCTCGCATTCCTCTGGTGGAATCCATTCTCGGTGCGTGGATCGGCCTCCCCGTGGTGACCCCGGCGGACCCGGAGTCGGTGGCCGCACGCGGTGCAGCTCTGCTCGCGACCCCGGTGGCCGATGCGCCGCGTCGACCGAGCCCACAACCGGGCGTTCGGCAGTCTCCGTCCGATCCCGCGTCGTTGACCGGGGCTCCGGATTGGTTGAGCCCCGAGCCCACCGGAGACAAGCCCGCCGACTCCAAGCGCAAGGTGCGCGGCGCAGTGCTCGTCGCAGGGGGTCTCGTTGCCATCGCCGCACTCGGGTTGTCCCTCGGATACGGCGGCAGCTCGACGGAGCCGACGAGTTCACCGG
>NZ_LVCU01000573.1:0-3308 GCF_001647185.1 Rhodococcus sp. EPR-147 | reverse complement strand
GAGGCCGCTCAGGCCCCGGCTCGCACCTATTCCGAGCCGGAATACGTGCCGCCCGCCGCGCCCGCGCCTGCGCCCGCGCCGCCGCCGCTGATTCCCGGCCTGCCGCAGATTCAGCTGCCGCAGATTCAGTTGCCACCTGCACCGGTCATCGAGTTGCCGCGCTTCTGACCGGCATCGCGGCCGCCCGGATCAGGGCAGCTGCAACTGCGCGAGAACCGCCAGGTGATCGCTGTCCGGGATCGGCAACGGCTCGACCGACCGAGCGCGGACGTTCTCGCTCGTCACCACATGGTCCAGCCGCGCGAGCGGACGCTCCGACGGGAACGTGCGGAACAGGCCCGCGCCTGCCCCGTCCGCCGCGTCGGAGAACGGGGACGATGCCAAGGTGCGGAACTGCCGGTGGTCGTTGGTGGCGTTGAAGTCGCCCGCGACGAGCACGGTGCCCTGATAGGTCTCCATGATGGACCGCATCCTGGCCAGGTCGGCGTCCCACTCGGTGGTGTGGCGCGGTGTGGCAGGCGACATCGCGTGGAAGGAGACGACGGTCAGATCCTGCCCGTCGACGGTGGTCTTCGCCTGGACCGGTACGAATCCGAAGTTGTCGAGGCGGGTGCCGTCGGTCAGCGGGGTGCGGCTCCACAGCCCGGTGCCATCGGCCACCGGTAGGGCAGCAGTGAAGGAGAACGGCAGGAGGTCGTCGATGCCGGCGGCCTGCAGATCGGTCACTTCTTCCGGGGTCAGTTCCTGGACCGCGAGAATGTCGACGTCGTGGGTGCGCACCGCGTCGACGATGGACGCTGCGTCGGCGTCGCCGTGTGCGACGTTGATCGTCAGGACCGACAATTCGGGTCCGGTGTTGTCCGGGCCGTCGGACAGGTACATCGGCACCTGAACGCCGACGACGGCAACGGTGATCAGTACTGCGACGGCCGACCCGATGCGGGAGCGCGCTGCGGCGAACAGGATCACGGCGGCGATCGAGGCGATACCGAGGTACGGAGCCCCGACGACGAACGCAACAAAAGTGATCTCGGTCACACCAATCTGGCGAACGAGGAACATTCCGAAGACGACTGCGAGCAGAGCCCAGCCGATGACCAGCGCTGCGCTGGATGCGAATCGGCGCATCGTGCTCGTGCCTCCTATTGCGTGCCCGAGATGGGCGTGGATGTGTCAGGTGTTGTCTACACTCGGCATGTGCCCAGCTCAGAGCCAGTATGCAAGTGTCATCACGAACAGGCTGCGCACCAGCATTACCGGCGCGGAACCGACTGCTCGCTCTGTGACTGCCCCCGTTACCGGGGGCAGATGTCACTGCTGTCGAGATGGTGGCCCTGGAAGTAGTTCGTGCGGGCAAAAACAATCCTACCGTCCGATCGAGTGCGAAGAACAAACCGATTCGTTAGGATTAGGGGCCTGGATACAGGCAATACGGACAAATGCGGCTCGGGGACCGTCCGACATTCGATCCGGTAGGAGAGGCTTCATGTCGAACGATGCAGTGCTGGACAGGCTCGGGACCAGCCTACGAGTCCTGGAACTCGACCCCATCGGTTACCGACCACACCCGATACACAATCACGACCGCATCTGGACCGAAACCAACTGTTACGTCGACCTGTGGATCGAAGTTCTGCACTCGTTCGGTGCAGATCCCACACCAGCTCTCGCCTTCGTGCTGAGCGCCGGCTGCGACGGGAGACAGTGGGACTTCGTGAAGATCGCGCCCGAGGACCTGCGCACCCTGTACGGCATCGGCGTCGCCGAGATGAACGTGTGGCGTCCTGTGCTCGAGCATGTCGTCGCAGGCCTGGCAGCCGGCATCCACGTCACCGTGGAGGTCGACGGCTTCTGGCTGCCCGACACCGCGGGGACCAGCTACCGCAACCAGCACACCAAGACCACCATCGTGCCGAATCTCGTCGATCGCGACGGCAAGGTGATGGGCTACTTCCACAATCGCGGCTACTTCGAGCTCACCGGGGCCGATTTCGACGGGATCTTCAATCTCGCTCCGGAACCGCACGCCGAGGTGTTGCTGCCGTACGTCGAGCAGATCAAGGTGGACTCCACGGTTCTCGACGCCGGTTTCGGTGACCGTGACCTCGATGTCGCTCGCGCACACCTGGCACGCCGCGCTCCGGGCAACCCCGTCGACGCGCTGGCTCGCCGCATCATCGCCGACATCCCGCTCGTGCAGACCGCAGGGCCCGACGCATTCCACCTGTGGTCGTTCGGCCTGCTCCGGCAGTTCGGTGCCACGGCAGAACTGGCGGCGAACTACGTGCACTACCTCGAAGGTCGTGGCGTGACGGGAGCCGCCGCCGCAGCGCCGCACTTCCTCGACGCCGCCTCCGGTGCCAAGGCCGTTCAATTCCGGATGGCGCGCGCCGCACGTGGCCGGGATGTGGTGCTCGACGAGCCGCTGATCGAGATGAGCAAGAACTGGACGGCCGCCATGGACATCGTTGCAGGTGCATTGGGCGCGTGATCGATCTGCTCGACGGCGCTCGGTGGCGGCTGGCCCGAACCGACGCCGGTTCCGTTCTTCGCCCCGCCGACCTACGCGAGGATCTCGATTGGGTCGACGCAGTGGTGCCGGGCACGGTTGCCGGCGCGCTCGGAGACTCACTCGCGGTGAATCCGGACGATCACGACTGGTGGTTCGTCGCCGACGTCCCCACCGGTGGCCATCGCCGGGTTCGAGTGAGATTCGATGGCATCGCGACCCGTGCGCAGATCTGGATCGATGGTGTCCAGCGCAGAACCGTGGCGTCGATGTTCGTTCCCGAGACTCTCGATCTGACGGACTGTGGTGACACCGTCGCGATCGCCGTCCACGTCGAATCGCTGGCAGCACATCTGAAGTCTCGACGCCCCCGCGGTCGGTGGCGATCGTCGCTGATCGCCGCGCAGGGGCTGCGACACGAACGGACGACGATGCTCGGTCGCGCACCCGTGTACGGGCCCCTTCCGGTACCCGTCGGGCCGTGGCGTCCGGTGTCCATGACGGTGATCCCGGACGTTCTTCGCGTCGACCTGAGGACGGCGGTATCGGGTACGGACGGCGTCGTCACACTGCGCGCCGACCTGGATGCTCCCGGGGTGGCTCGAATTCTGATCGACGACAGGGCCTTCGAGCTCGGAACCGTCGAGCGCATCGACCGGGCGGTGACGTTGCCCGACGTCGAACTCTGGTGGCCGCACACGCACGGCCGACCGCGAACGTATCGCGTCGCACTCGAGGTGGACGGCATCGTCCATCCCATGGGAGTCGTCGGGTTTCGCACGATCGAGCTGGACCGTAC
>NZ_LVCU01000572.1:0-2361 GCF_001647185.1 Rhodococcus sp. EPR-147 | reverse complement strand
GTCGCCGGAGGCCGATCTGCGGGCTGCGCTCGAGCAGCTCCGATCGGCGGGCCTGAACATGGTGCGCATCGTCGGCACCCTGGTATACGAGCAGCCCGAATTCTGGTCCCTGTGTGCAGAACTGGGCATCATGGTGTGGCAGGACGTCATGTTCGGCACCATCGACCCGCCCACCGACGACACGTACACCGCGGCAGTCACCCGCGAGCTCGACGCGTTCGCCGACATCGTCTCCGCCAACCCCGCCCTGATGGTCGTCAGCGGCGGAAGTGAGACTCAGCAGCAACCCACGATGTTGGGTCTCGCAGCCGAGGATCAACGAATGGAAATGCTGGACAGCGTTGTTCCTGATTTTTTGGCAGATCGCCTGCCCGCTGTGGCGTATGTGACATCGAGCCCGTCCAGCGCTCAGGGGGAATTGCACACCCATGTGGGTGACGGCATCGCGCACTACTTCGGGGTGGGCGGATACCTGCGCCCACTGTCCGATATCCGAACTGCCGGAGTACGTTTCGCGGCGGAGTGCCTGGCCTTCGCAGTTCCCCCGGAACGGGCGCAGGTGGAGAAGTTCTTCGGGTCCGCGGCCGTTGCCGGTCACCACCCCGACTGGAAGGCCGCCGTCCCACGTGACCGCGGCTCGTCCTGGGATTTCGAGGACGTGCGCGATCACTACGTACGCACGATCTTCGGCGTCGATCCACACCTGATCCGGCGCGACGATGCAGAGCTGTATCTCGATTACGGTAGGGCGGCGATCGTCGAAGCGTTCATCGAAGCGTTCGGCCACTGGCGTCGAGCATCCTCGGGGTGCGCCGGAGCCCTCGTGCTGACGCTGCGAGACACCGTCGCCGGTGCGGGCTGGGGCATCGTCGACACCGCCGGTGTGCGCAAGGCCCCCTTCTACGCGTTGGCGCGGTCCAGCGCGCCGGTGGCACTGCTGTTGTCCGACAACGGACTCGACGGCTATTCGGTGGAACTGGTCAACGACGGACCGGCTCGATCGGGCACTGTTCGAGTGGTGCTGCACGCCTCGCGCGGCAGCCACGAGTTCGAGCGCACGGTGAGCGCCCCGGCGAACGGATCCATCGCACTGACGGTGGATTCCATCGTCGGCACGTTCACCGACGTCAACCACGCCTACCGCTTCGGCAGCCGCACCTACTCCGCCGTCACGGTCCTGTTTCTGGACGACAGCGGCGTCGAGGCGGCGCGAACCACCGCGCTCGTCGGCGCGCAGAGTCGTCAGAACACGGTGGGGCTGACGGCGAATGTTGTCGAAAAAGATTCTGGAACATGGGAACTGACCGTCCGATCCGACTGGCCGGCGCAGTACGTCTGCGTCGACATCGACGGCTTCGAGGTATCCGACTCGTGGTTCCACCTGGCACCGAACGAACCTCGTACGCTGACGCTCGTCGGTCGCGGCGGGGGTGTACCGCGCGGACACGTGCGCGCGTTGAACTCCGTGGAGAGGGCCTCGGTGGCACCGAAGGTCGTGAGTGGTAACTCGTAGTGGACTACGAGGTTCTGTGCACGTGCCGCTAGCGGCTCGTACTGAGTCTTCCTCGGGCATAGCCGATTCCGGCTGCACCGACGCTGGCCACCACGGCCATCGCACCCCAGGCGCGCACGGGATTGCCGCGAGCCGCTGCGCTGGTCTCCCGGCCGACCGCGCGAGGAAGAATCTTGGCGGTGTATGCCCGCTCGGAGGACAGTGCGTCCTCGGCCCCGATCAACCGGGCGATCGCTGCCTTCGATACGCCCTCGGCGTAGCTGCGCGTGATGAGGTAGCGCGGACGAGTTCGATCTGCGCTGACGGTGTGATCGACGACGATCGAGGGATCGAACACGATCTGTGCGTCGGGATGCGTCTGACGCAGACGGATGCACAGCTCCGTCTCCTCGCAACCGAGCGGCACTCGACCGATCCGGCCGATGCCGGAGACGAACCCGCCGAGTGCGACGACGGGCTCACGGCGGAACGACATGTTCGCGCCCATGAGATTGCGGACCTGAGCGGTTTCCGTTGGCTGCCCGCGGTAGGTGCACCCGACGACCCAATCGAGTTCGCCGGGTTCACCCACTACCTCGGCCGGTAGGAAGGCCGGACGCTTGTCCGGCCATACCGGGTATGCAGAGCCCCCAACGGCGTACACGGCATCGTCCGAGTAATGGGACAGAATGGCTCCGAGCCACTCTGAGGTGCGCGGTGAGGCGTCGTCGTCCAAGAAGACGACGATCTCACCGGTCGCGAGGTCGAGCGAGGTGTTTCGCGCTCCGGACAGGCCACGTGGGTGGTTGTTCTCCACCACGTTCACGGTCCGGTGTAGCGGCGAGAACTCCTCACGCGCACTTTCGGCC
>NZ_LVCU01000571.1:0-21155 GCF_001647185.1 Rhodococcus sp. EPR-147 | reverse complement strand
TCTTCTCGCGGAGTTCGAGAACCTCGTTGTACGACTCCAGGGCCTCGAACTCGAGGTCCATGTCGGTGCGGGCGTCGACCGACTCTCGCAACGGCCGAACGATGGACTTGCGCTTGATCCTGCGGGCACGCATGCGCTCGGTCATCAGCGTGCGCAGCACCCGGAAGCCGTCGGAGAAGGTGCGCAGATTGCTCTGACCGTAGATGCGAGCCAACTCGACGCTCGGCACCTCTTCGATGCGCACGGACGCCTCGGCGAAGCGGCAGTTGATGATGGTCTCGATCTCGAAACCGTCGCCCCAGAGCATCATGCCCTCGGCACCGGGCTGATCGACGACGGGGAGATCCAGCACCGGCACCAGGTCGCGCCAGAAGGCGTTGTAGCCGTAGCAGAGATCCGAGAAGCGAGTCCCGAAGAGGGTGTTGGCCACCAGGTGCAGGCCACCGTTGCCTGCGCGGCGCAGCGGGGTGATGTCGTGGCTTCCGCCACCCTCGCAGAACCGGCTGCCCTTGGCGAAGTCGGCACCGGCGATCAAGGCGTCGACGAAGCGCGGGATCTCGGCGGCATCGGCGGAACCGTCGGCGTCGAACATGACGATGATGTCGCCGGTAGCGGCCTCGAAGCCGCAGGCGAGAGCGTTGCCCTTGCCCTTGCGGGTCTGCTTGATGATGCGAATGTCACCGCGGATCTCCCGCGCCGCGTCGATGGTGCCGTCGACGGATCCACCGTCGACCAGCACGAGCTCGTAGTCGTGCGAGAGCAAGGGGAGGACGTGACGAAGGTTCGCGGCCTCGTTGAGCGTCGGGATGACGACACTGACGCGGGGATTCTGACGATTCAACATATCCATTCCACATGGGTCGAGTGCGATGGGCAGATGTCTCCGAACTCCGTGAATCGACCCCCGCCGCATCCACAGACAGTGTCATAACGCTCGTTCTCAAGCGTAAGAACCTGTTTCCTTTGACTGAAAGCAAGCTTAAAAGAAGCTACGAGTTTGTCAAGCCGCGAACAAACCAACTGGGAGATTGTTTGGAGATACACGTCATAGTTTGTGACTAGATCA
This sequence comes from Rhodococcus sp. EPR-147, assembly GCF_001647185.1. Taxonomy (NCBI): domain Bacteria; kingdom Bacillati; phylum Actinomycetota; class Actinomycetes; order Mycobacteriales; family Nocardiaceae; genus Rhodococcus; species Rhodococcus sp. EPR-147. Next base: position 20,089 of record NZ_LVCU01000571.1, on the reverse strand, counting down.
CTGCGATCGGTACTGGTAGACGATCGTGTTGGTGTCCTGATACCGCACCGACCACGCCGAGTTGGTGGCGAGCCACTGCCGGAAACGAGCGACCGCATCGTCGGCGACGAACCCGTAGTACTGCATCGCCTCGAGCGACTGACGGGTCAGGACCATGTAGGTGGGTGTGTCGCTGACCGACGCGTTGTAGTCGATCTGGCCGAGCTTCTCCGGCGTCGGGAAGCCTTCCATGTACTCGGGGCCCAGCGCGTAGAGCGGGACGTCCCAGTACTCGTTGGCCTCCGTCAGGCGCCCGTAGTCCGACGTCGACCGGGCCGGGTAGCCCGAGGAGTACAGCATCGTGACCGCGGTGCCGGACGGTGACTGTGCGGCGACCGCGCGGGCGTCGTCGATCTGGTCGCGGTGTTCGAGCACGATCGGCCACAGGCCGAAGTAGCTCTGCAAGCCCAGCACGGCACTGCCGAGAGCCCCGGCCGTCGCGACCGCAACCGATGTCCGGGCGGTGAGCCTGCGGGCCCGGGACGGGCGATCCTGGGAGGGCTTGCGATCGAACAGGGCCAGGAACAGCGGCGTGATCAACAGCACGCAGCCGGGGATCGCGTACAGGTACACCCGGAAGATCGCTTCGCCGCCGTAGCTCTGCCCGGCGAGCAGCATGATCGATCCGAACGCCATCACCATCGGTGCCCAGAACGTCTTCTTGGTACGCCAGGCGTAGATCGCCGAGACGAACGCCAGCACGAACACCCCGCCGGACAGTGCGCGGCAGACCAGGGACGTGATCTGTTTGCCGAGCACGCCCTCCGCCTCGACGTTGCTCGCGGCGTTCTGTACGGGGTCGAACCCCTGGAAGAGTCCGTACGGTGCCACGATCGGCAGTCGCGGATACAGGTATCCGAGCAGGATGATCCCGAGAGGAATCATCAACCACCACGGCTTGGCTCGCCGCGTCACCAGCAGCACGCCGGTGACGGCCATCAGCCAGTACGGCGTCAGCTGGTGCGTGGGGACCAGCGCCGCGAACGGAACGATCGACAGGAACGCCGCGGACCGGGTGAGCGAGGAGGACATCAGCAGCGCCAGGAAGCCCACGGCGAGCAGAACGGCCCACGCCTGCGGTGAGTAGTAGTCCTGGCCCACCCAGTTGATGACCTCGGCGAGCATCGCCGCCGTGATCGCGGCGCGTCTGTCGAACTTCATGACCCGCGCGAGTCCGTAGACGGCCGCCGCGAGCACCACGTGGATCATCGGCGCGAACACGTGCGCCAGAGCCAGCGTGTCGTATCCGGTGACGTGCTGGAACCAGGCCGAGACGAGGAAGAAGCTGGGCCACTCGCTGTAGATGTCGACGCCGCTCGGAGCCAGTCGGTTCAGATCGAGCACGAACTCGGTGACGGCGACGTGCTTGTACGTCCAGTCGTAGATCGGAGCGGAGGTGACGAGGGTGACGGTGAATCGCTGCACCACGATGGCCAGGCCGATGGCGACCAGCATGGTGCGCAGCTGATGACGCCGCAACGCGATCAGGAACGCCGCCATGATCAGCACCATGCACAGCACCAAACCAGGGCCGGTTCCGGCGGTCAGCAGCCCGAACTGCGAGTACGTTGCGCGCTCGAGACCGGGCAACAACGGCAGCCACAGAAAGAACGCCAACGCCAGAATCAGGCCGGCAACATTGCGTCGCAACGTCTCTCGGTCGGTCAGAGCGAATTTCACGGAAGCGAGGGCGGACGTTCGCGACGACGGCGAGACGACCTCACGTGCCTGCGCCACCCAGACCGGCAGGTCGGGACGGCCGTGCTTGCGGTACCAGAGCACCGACGAGCCGATCAGGGCCAGACACAGCCACAACGTCCACATCCGGGGCGACCAGCGGTAGCCCCACATCGCCGCCGACACCATCAGTGTCACCCCCGAGATACTCAGAATCGGCAGGGCGGCAGGAACCGCGGTGCGTGGGATGCGCACCCACGACAGGATCGCGGCACCGGGTCCGAAGAACAGCAGGACCGTCAGAAGCACGACGCGAACCAGCGTCGGCAGCGCGATCATCGAGGCCAGGCCGGACAGGGCAGCGAGGACGCTGATGTCGGAGTAGCGCAATCGGCTACCCGCGCGCCGCCGTGTGCCTGCAGCGGAGTCGGTGGTGCCGACGGGCCAATCCGTCCAATCGGACGGAACGAACAGCTTGTGCCGCAGATCTGAGATGGACCGGTATCCGGAATCAGTCGAGGACAGGTTCACGGCTCACCCCCGCCAGCGGAGTGCGCTCGCGACCTTCGCGCCTGCTGCGCCGGATGGCCGCGGGGCCCTTGGCGATGGAGAGCAGTTCCATCCGGCCGATACCGTCGGGCAGGTCGGCAGCGAGATCGTCGGGAGGGGAGGCGACCTTGCTCATCTTGGCCGACAACCGAATTGCGCTGCCGAGTCGGCGGGCGGCAACCTTCGCCGCGAGGCTCGCGGATCTGCGGTCGGTGGCGACCGTGTACAGCCACGCGCCGAGCCCGAGCCCGTACCCGCGCGCCTGGACCGCCAACGCCTCGGGATCGGCGCGGTGACGGTGCCACACGATGGCCGCAGGCTCGTACACCAGCTTGTCGCCGGCCATCAGCACCCGGAAGAACATGTCGAGATCCTCACCGCCGTTGGTCGGGGATCCCACTCCCAATGCCTCGTCGAATCCTCCCAGATCGAACATCCGTCCGCGGTCGACCGCGAAATTGGCTCCGGTTCCGTACATCCCGACCTGGAACGGAAACAGCGGCACGTCGGCCGGTGGATTCTTCAGGTCGTAGACCCGGGGCGTCACCGAACTTGCCCATCCGACGCGGCGATCGAAGTACGCCTGCGCCTGAGTGCGGATCTCCCCACTCGGCACGATGCCGGACACGCACGTGACCCGCTCGGCCCGCCCGAAGCCGCGGGCGATGCTGCGCAACCACCTCGCGTCGACGGCGACGTCGTCGTCGGTGAAGGCGACGATGTCGTGCCGCGCTGCTCGTAACCCCGTGTTCCTGGCTCTCGACAGACCCGCCGTCGGCTCGGACACGACGCGAACACGGGAGTCGTCCAACCCGCGAACGTACTGCTGCGTGGCGTCGGTCGGAGACGCATTGTCGACGACAACCACCTCGAAATCCGGGTAGTCCAGAGCGGACACCGACGCGAGCGCGCCCTGCAGATGATCGACTCGGTCACGAGTGCAGATCACCACGGTGATCGGCGGCAACGCTCGATCGGTCTCGGGAACGGCATCGGGCATCGGAACCTGGGCGAGCGACATCGCCGCCCTCCGTGCATCGTCTGCCGCGACCGCGCCGTCGGCGACATCGAGTTCGACGAAGCCGAGCGGGTCGGGTCCGCGTCGGATCAGCAACCGGGCACGGTGGTAACCGTCGGAACCGTCGAGTACGAGAGAGTCCGGAAGATCCTGCTCCAGGTCGATGTCACCGATCCACACGGCACCGTCCCATTCGGGAGACTGCAGTCTGGGGAGCGCGGGAGGTAACACGGGGAGGGTCCTTTCGGGTGACACGTACGGGCAGGTGGAGCGGGGTGTCAGTCGGCGCGATACCGCACCCAGTCGACCGCCATGGTCGCCGGGAACGGCGTGGAGTTGTCGGTGGGGCCGGGCCAGTCACCGGCGACGGCGACGTTGAACAGCAGGAAGAACGGCTTGTCGAAGACCCAGTAGTCGTTGCCGCCGGTGAGGTCTGCCGGAGTGATCGTGGCCAAGGTGGTGCCGTCGATGCCGGTGGTCACGCGGCCGGGAGAGCGCTCTACCCAGTAGGTATGGAAGTCCTCGGACAGTGGCTCGGGCGGAATCCCGCCTGCGTCCACCTTCTGGCTGGTCAACGAATCGGGTTGGGGCGCATGGATTCCGGTGTGGTATTGATCGGCCTGGTTCAACGTCTCCATGATGTCGATCTCGCCGGACAGCGGCCAGCCGACCGAGTCCAGGTCGGTACCGAGCATCCAGAAAGCCGGATGCAGTCCGGCTCCGGCCGGCATCTTGATCCTGGCCTCGATGCGGCCGTAGGTGAACTCGAACTTGTCCTTGGTGGTCACTCGGGCCGAGGTGTACCCGTCACCGTTGCGCATCGCGTTGATGACCATGTGGCCGTCACCGTCGAGAGACGAGTTCTCGGTCGAATCGGTGTAGTCCTGCTTCTCGTTGTTGCCCCAACCGGTCTGTCCGACATCGTGACTCCAACGGTCGTCCGACATTGCATCGCCCGCCGTGCCCGAGAAGTCGTCGTAGACGGTGAATCCGGGCTTGGCGGCTTCGGTATTGGACGCCGACGTCGTGGAGGTGGCGTCGACGGTGCCCTGCGCAGTGGAGTCGGGGCCGGCTCCGTCCGAGCGCTGCGTCATCCCGTACACGGTTCCGGCGACGACCAGACCCAGCACGACGAGGAACGCCAGAACGGAAGGCCAGCGTCGACGTGGAGGCTCGACGATGAGCCCGGTTCCTGGCAGCCGCGAAACCTCGACGGTCCCCGTTCCGGACTCGTGGCTCGATGCGGCATGACGACTCACGCGGTCTCGTCGACGTTCTTCGGAACTCGCGTCGCGTTGAACTGCGAGACCGACAGCACGACTATGCCCACGAGAAGCGCATAGGTGGCGATGCGTTCCATGCTTCCGATACCGAGACCGAACTCGTGACCGCTCATGTAGGCGAAGTAACCGGCCAGACCGACGGCACCGAGCGCGGTCACGACGATGCGAATACCGCGCGGCAGACTCCGGTGCCCGCCTGCGACGACGAGGCCGAAGTTTCCGAAGATGAAGAACGCGGTGGCTCCGAACGAGTGAATGGGGTAGTTCACGCCCTGGTTGACCACGCCGGCGGTCATGGCACCCGCGCCGGCCACGAGGAAGAACGACGCGGCCCTGCCGTCGATCCGGCGAACGATGTACCAGGATGCGCCCACCGCGGCGATTGCCACACCGAACAGCACCATCGAGGCGTTCAGCAGCACGTAGAGCTGGCTGCACGGCCAGTTGCCGGTAGGCCCGCAGAAGGGAACTCCGAGCTCGCTGATGTAGTTGTTCCGGTAGCTGTAGAGACCCCGCCACGTGGCCGAGACGATGTACTCGACGAGAACGAACTGCACCACCGACAAGCCCGCCCACCGAGCGACGTGGGCAACGAAGACCGATCGCTTCGTTGCAGGCGCAACGGTGCTCGACGTCGGACTGTTCGCTTCGGGTTCGGTGGGGCGCTTCGCTTCGATGGTCATGCGGTCTTCTCCTGAGGGGCCAGCAATGCGAGGGGGTTCGCTGCTACGAGATCGAGTGCGGCTTGCACTGTGTGGCGATCGAAAACATTGTCGTGGAACGACGCCGAGACGAACACGACCGAACCGATGGTCTCCATCGTGATCATCACCGACTCCGGTAGTCCCGGATCGGCGATCACGAAGAAGGCGCGGTCGGCGGGCTCGGCAACCCAGGAGACCTGCTCCAACTGCCTGACCCTACCGAGATCGGAGTACATGAGCTGAACTCTGGGGCGAACCGGAACTTTGTCCCCGAACACCCCGGAGACGGCCTTGTGTTCACGCTTGTACCTGATAGTGCTGATCGTCGCGGATGCGATGGGACGGCCCTTGGCGATGGCACCGGACAGTGCCCCGTGCACCTCCCCGGCCGAGGTGGGATCGATGTCGGAGAAACGGATCCCGGCCGCGAAGTTGCCGAGCACCACCGTCGACGGCGGAAGATAGCGGCGGCAGTCGAACAGAAACGCCGCGGAACGATCGAGCGACAACGACGTGCGCGCGAACGCCGCAGCCACGGCGGCACACATCACCGCGCTGACACTCGCACCGGGTAGGTGGGATTCCCGCCACCGCCGGACCGCATCGGTGGTACCCGACCGCGTCACAGCGGTGGCCACCGTCGCGGACGGTGCCCACGGCCGAAATGCCGTCGGCGACGCGGTGTCCGGCGCAGGCGCGGTGGCTGCGTATTCCGGGTTCGGGCCGGGACGAACGCGGTCGTGGATCGTGTCCAAGACTTTCCTGGGATTTCGAACGATCCAGCGCAACAGTGCTTTTCGGAGAGGATGACCGTCGACGGGCCTACTCGCCCACGCCGGGAGCGGGGCGTCGGGACGTGCGTCGGCCAAGTAGGCGAACAGGTCGACCGGCAACAGAGCGTCGCCGATACCGTGATTGAGATCGAGGAACAGGTAGCGACCGGCCAGACGGATCCGCAGAGTGATCTCGGGAACGGACGCGTGCGAGAACTCGGTGAGCTCCTTGGCCAACTGCTCGTGATCGACGGCGGGTCCCTCGACGATGTGCTCGACCACCCGCTCCGGCTCGTAGACCCAGCCGACCGAAGACTGGTCGGCGCGCAGGCCCAGCCGCGTCGCAGGACCGATCGAGGCCAGTGCGAGTACCCGGCTCCGCACTCGTGCGAGATCACCGAAGTCCGCGGGTCCCAGCACGGTCACGATGCGCGAATCGGACCGAAGCATGTCCAGTGAGCTGGCGCGATAGGTCTGAGTCATGGTGCCGTCCTGTGTTGAGCGTGGACAGGGATGCGACGCGGTGACGGTTCGTCGAGCTGCGGCCGGCCGTCCTGTGGCTCGCGGCGAGGCGGTTCGGCGTGGCGTGGCTCGCCGTGGCGGGGCTCGCGATGACGCGATCGAGGTGGACGGGCATCGCTGTCGTCGATCGGCCCGCGAGGTCCGGGGGAGCCCGACGGGCCCTGGTCGTCACCGGACTCGCCGTTGCTGCCTGCGGACAGCTCACGAATCCATCGGACGAGCGGCACGATCAGAACGAGTGCGCCGAACGCCTCCGCGGCGAGGTACGCCCAGCCGACGGCCGCGATGCCCATCGACGACGACAGTGCCACCGAACCGCCGATGATGATCGAGGTGGCCACCACCTGCACGATCACGGCCAGTCGCATGCGCCGACGGACCCGAGCCAAACCGTCGTACAGGGAACCGACGACGGAGAGCGGGATGGTCAGCGCGGCCAACTGCACGATGATGGTGCCCTGATCGCGATAACCCTGGCCGATCAGGCCGAGTCCGAACGGTGCAACGAACGCCAGGAAGATCGACCCACCCACCGCGACGATGCAGACGAGGGTCATGAATCGCTTCGTCAGGCGGTGGAATTGCGCGGGGTGGGCAGCGACCTCGGCGACGTACGGTCCGATCAACACGCTGATCAGAATGTACAGAGCACTGACGATCGACCAGGTGAGCGAGAAGTAGGCGTTCTGCTCGGCACCGAGGGTGGCGACGACGATCATCGGCACGAGCAGCGGAGCGAGCGAGCCGAGCGCGGTGATGCCGTACGCCGAACCGAAGTACGCCCACATCTCACGCCGGGGCGGCAGATCCGGCTTGCCTGCGTACCGCTGTTCGGTGCGGACGTTCTTCAGGATCGCGCGCAGGACGAAGATCGACGCCACGATCGCGGGGACGGCCCAGGCGGAGATGATCGAGGTACTGCGCTCGGTCGAGAAGAGCGCCAACAACAACACGAACTTGAAGACGGCGTGAAAGACGTTCTTGGCGGCCGCCCATCGGGCGACGCCCAGGCCGGAGGAGGTCTGATCCTGCAGCGCGAACACCGCGAGCACTGCGACGAAGAACGGGAACGAGACGATTTCGGCGGTATTGGTGAACATCTCGTCCACCGGCGCGACCAGCAGGAAGCCGCCGCCGAGCACGAACGCGAACGCGGTGACGGTGAGGTAGCCGCGCACGATGAACGACTTGGCCAACCGGCCCGAGATCGGCAGGAATCGCTCGTACATCGAACCGAGGCTCAGATTGGACAACGTGGAGAGCATCACCGCGGAGGTGATGACCGCCGACGCGCTGCCCACCTCGGCCACGGGATAGAGCCGACCGGCCGCAGCCCAGAACAGCAGGCCGAGTGCGCCGGTGATGGCCGTCGACAGCATCAGGGCCATCGAGTTGAGCGCGAGGTTGCGATCGGACGCCTTCGAACCCGGTCCCGTCTCGGGTGCCGGATGCTCGACGGGGTCGGCGATCGGAGACACATCGACCGAGTGAACGGGATTGTGCCGAGGCACGGTCGGCACCGGCATCGTCGGGCTGTTCATCAGGCCCAGGTCGAACCGCGCCGGTTCGACCGGGTACCACCGAAGTTGTTCGAGCTGCTCGTGTTTGGGTGGCGCAATCCTGGGAGCGCGGTGCTTCACAACCGAACCTTCCCCACCGGCACGGGAGGCGACGGAGCAGTGATCTCGAGGTCGAACGCAGCAGCAGTGGCCGCGAGAAGTTCGGCTCGGACGTTCTCGCGCAGGTCGCGACCGTAGAGCGAGTGATCACCGGACTCGAACGAGGTGACGGTGGGCACGGACGATCGGCGCTGGAGCCGGCGCATTCCCTCCGGGCCCCGATTGGCCTCGAACCAGGCGGTGTCGTTGGGGGAGAGCAGAACTCGTGTCTGCACCCGGCGGTCGCTGAGAATGCGCAACGAGATCTCGGGAACCTGGATCAATCCGCGCCGGCCGAGCCAGATCCACAGGGCGTACGGGATTCGCGGCTGCAGTGCATTCTTGGTCCGTACACCCCAGTGGTGCAGACGGTCGAGTGCGCGAGCCTTCAGTCCCGTCTCCTCGATGTGCATCGAGGAACGCTTGACGAATTCGAGTCGACGAGTGGTCCAGTCCAGGGTGTTGAGCAGTACTGCGGCACGAACCCCCAGTTCCCGGGCGGCGAAGCTGGAATACCAGGAGCCCGAGCACATTCCGGCCACCAGGACGTTGTCCGGGGTCGACCCAGACTGCCGGACGGCGGTGAGTGCATCCTCGTTGCCCTCGTCGCTGTAGAGCCGGGTCAACTCCGTATCGGCCACGGTTCCGCTTTCGCCGGTGCCGCGACGATCGAAACGCACCGTGGCCACTCCGAAGCGAGGCAGTAGCCGCGCCAGTTCCACCCACATACGGACCGGACCGACACGGTGCTCGTTGGCGGTGGGATACAACACCACGGTCGGTCCTCCGGGCAGGCACAGATCCGAGGACGACCGAATCGCGAAAAGCTGCTGTGCGCCCAGGTATTCGATGCTCTCCTGAATTCCGTCGACCACTGATCGCGATCGACGCTCCACCGCGACGTCGGCCGCGGGCGTCGCGGGGAACTTCGAAGCCGTCCACGTCGCGAGGTAGGAGATGTCGGACGTCGGGATGACGACCTCGAAATCACTCGGCTCGAGAAAGTCGTCGTGCGCGGTCAGTGTGTGTTCCTGAGCCGAGAGAGTCTCGACGACCCTGCGTACCGGCTTGGTATCGGCTCGCTCGGCGCGCGTGGCCACCAGCACCGGCGCGTCCGTTCTCGTCTTCGCGGCATCGAGCACGGAGAAATCGGCAGCCGAATCGGGATGCAGCACAGCGCCGATGATCGACACCCTGGGATCTGCGTCGGAGTCGGTGGTCACGCTCACCGAATACAGCGCGCGCTGCTCGTGCAGATACGACCGTCCTCTGACCACCGGATCCCACAGCGTCATCGCGGTGAGCGGGCCACACTCGGCGGCGACCGAACACGCCAACAAGGCACCGACGCGCAGACCCACGAGACCGACGTCGTTCACCCCGCAACCACGAACGTAGGCGACGGCTTCGACGATGCTGCGCTGCCAGTGCGCCACCGCGTCGGGCTGATCCTGATCGCCCCACGAATCCCCGGTGCCGCGATAGTCGAACCGCAGCACCAGAAGTCCCTGCGCACACAGCTTCTGCGCGAGCAGGGTCATGCCGCGATACGAATCGACCTGTTCCTTGCCCAGTGGTGGGCACAGCACCACACCGCCGCGCGCCCGACCGCCGGACGGCACGTGGACGGTGCCGAACAGCGGTGAGTCGGCCGGGCCGAACCACATCGGGTACTTGCCGCCCGCCGTACGCGAAGAGCACTCGGCGGGAACTGAGCCGATGCGCCGGGGAGCGGTGCGGGAACTGTTCACAGTTTGGTCCTTCGTGTACGTACACGGGTGAAGCGGTATCGATCAGTTGCGCAGTGCGGCAGGCCAGGCCGATCGATCGAGTCCATGGGTGCGGAGCATCGCCAGGGCGATGCGTTCCATGCCGAAGCCGACGCAGGCGCTGTGGGCCGGTTCGCCGTCGACGGTCTCGATGCCGAAGGTGTGCCCGAAGTGATCGCGGTGGCAGTTGCACGAGACGACCGCGGTGCCCTCGTCGAGATCTCCGTAGAGCTTGACGACCAGTTCGGTCTTGAGGTTCTCGTTGCGCTGGTTCGCCGCGAGCATGCGTCCGGCGCGACCGAAGAACGGGTCGTTGGCGATGACCGCCTCGGCTTCCAACCCCAGATCTGCCAGCACCTGGAGACCGCGCGGTACCCAGCGTTCGCGGTGTGCGATCGCGTCTTCGGGGGTGCCGACTCGAACGAACTCGTGCATCCGAAATGCCTGCATCCGAGCCGGATCCACCGCGGGCTCGTGCCGGAAGCAGTAGCCGTAGATGTCCATCAGCGTGCCCTCGTCGGGCAGCGTGCCGGTGAGCATCGAGTACGACGGATGGCAGGCAGCCGAGACCAGCATGGTGCCCGCCGAATGCAGGAAGTGATCCCAGTCCTTGCCGTCGGATCGTTCCGCCAACAACGCAGCGTGTTCCTTGTTGTCGCCCTCGAACGTGTTGATGGCGCCGGTGAGGTTGGGGAACGACGCGATGTAGTCGGTGCGCTCGAAGGCTTCCCGAGGGAAGACCGGTGCGAACCGGAATCGAGTGGCCTGACGGCCGTGTTCGGCGACGCCTGCCTCGGTGACGCGGGCATCGACGAACTCGATGATGTCCTCGAATTCGCCACTGCGCCCGTACAATCCGGGGATCGAGCTGGGGACCAGCAAGCCGGCGTCGACGAGCTCGGCGCGGAAAGCGGCTCGGGCCGAGTCGAGTTCGCTGATGTCTGTTTCCGGTGCGGAGTGTGTGGTGGTCATCATTTGCCCTTGTAGACGAGGGAGAGCTGGGCGTTGTGCCCCAGGATGCGTTCGTTGCTGACCATGATCGCGGACCCGTGCGCGTCCCGAAGATGACGGCCGATGCTCATCTCGCCGTCCTGTCGGTACCCGGAGATGCCGCAGATCTGCAGTGCCTTGCCGACGATGTCGATGACGAGCGTCGACGCGGTGACCTTGACGTTGTTGATCTTGAGTGCGAAACCGATGGCTCCGAGCTCGGCGGGGCTCTCGGAGACGGCCTCGAACTTGGCTGCGGCACCGAACACCGTGTCCACCAACTGCTCGTGCACCACCATCAGCTCCGCGAGACGCAGCGCGCTCGGCGGCGGCGTTCCCGGAGTCTTGCGTGCGGCCTTCTGCACCGACTTACGCGCCTTGGTGACCGCCGCGTCGGCGATGCCGAGCCACGCAGATCCCCACAGCACGTGCGCTACCGGAAGCATGGTCTGAGCGGAGATGTCGCCGTAGTTGTCGCCCAGGATGTTCGACGTCGTCGTGCGCGCGTCCAGCATGAAGCCGGGGCTGCAGGTGCCGCGAAAGCCGAGGGTGTCCCAGGTGCCGGTCTTGACGAGCGTCACGTCGGGCTTCTCGCACACCACGAGCACCTGATCGCTCGGCGGGCTGTCGACGCTGCGCCGCGCCGTCGCCAACACGATCTGCGCGTACTCGCCGTAGGAGATGACCGGTGCGTTCTTGCTGAGCGTGATCTGCTCACCGTCGTACTCCACCGCACAACTGCTCGAGCGGACGTCGCCGCCGATGTTGACCTCGGTGGTGGCCGACGCCACCAGTATGCGATCGGTCACGATGCGACGCTGCAGGTCTGCCATGGCGTCGGACTTGCCGTGGCGGACGATGCTGAGCACCTGTGACTGGTGCATCACGAAGATCATCGCGGTCGATGCGCACTCGGCACCGAGGGCGCGCGAGATCCGGGCTATGTCGGTCAGTGTTGCCCCGCCTCCGCCGAACTCCCGCGGAATTCCGACCCCGAGCAGGCCGGCGTCGCGCAGCGCATCCACCGATTCGGTGGGAAAACGGGCATCGCGATCGACCTCGTCGGCGTAGGTCCGCAGTACGGCCAGCACGTCGGTGATCGACTGGTCGATCGAGCTCTCGTAGACGGTGGTCATGGCCTCAGTCCGTCAGCTGGGCGATGGCCGCGGCGATCGCGTTGATGCTGCCGAACGTCGACTTCTGCAGCATGGTGTCGGGGAATTCGACGTCGAACTCGTCCTCGAGCGCGATCATCACGTTGACGCTGGCGTGCGAGGTGAGGCCGCTGTCGTAGAGATCGGCAGCTTCGTCGATGCCCTCAACGGGGACCGGCAGCTTTCCGAATTTCTCCAGAACGGTTCGCACTCGAACCACGTCGTGAGCATTGAGCGTCTGCATCGAAACCTCCACCGATCGCGTTAACCACGAGACCGGACGGCCTCGTCGTCGACTCAGGGTCGGCTGGCAGTGTGCCTTTTCGACCCAAAGTCTCCCCAGACCCTCTTAAACAATATCGCAGATTGTTTAGTAGCGTTACCGGGATGCCCGCATCGGGTATCCGAGCCGCCGTACACTTCGAGAGGAGCGGGGGCTCGTACGGACGCCGGATCGGGCGTCGAAACACAATCTGTGAAGGACTGTCTGGCCTATGGGTGGAGTCTGCGGGGTGTCAGTGGGTACCGGTGCCGTGCGCATCGCGTACATCGCCGACGGCCGCCGCGTCGAGGACTCCATCGACGCAGAGGGTGCGCACGACCTGCTGCCCGGCAAGCTCGTCGACCTCGGGCCGTTCGAGGACATCGTGCTCGCCGGATGGGACACCGCAGCCGTGACGGCGCTGCTGGAGACCCTCGGCGACGGCACCGTGCCGAACGCTCGCATGGTCGAGGAATCCCACGCCCTGCTCGCCTATGCCCGCACCGTTCCGGAACTGGCCGACAAGGACTACGTCCTGGTGGTGGATTTGGGCAAGAAGGGGTTTTCGGCCACCGCACTCGATGTGGCGGGCGAGTACGTCGAGTGGACCGCACGCACCGTCGACATCAGCGGTGACCGCTTCGACGAGGTGGTCCGCGGCATCGTGATGGCCAAGGGCATTCTGCCGGCTCCGGTCGGCCCCGAGGGCGATCAGGAGTACCAGGCCTTCTTCCGCGAGCTGAAGGAGTTGGTGAGCACGTCGGTGGGCGTCCGGGCACCCAACCGCGGCCCGATGTTGCTCAGCCGGAAGGAATTCGAGCGAGAGATCACACCGCTCGTCTCCGACGCCCTGGACTGGGCCTCCAAACAGGCACCCGATGCCGTACTGCTGATCGGTGGCGGTGCAGGCATCCCCGCGGTGCGCACCATCATCGAGGACAAGTGGAACGTTCCCGTCCACGTGCCCGACGACCCTGCAATGGCCATCGCCGAGGGTGCGGCACTCGACGAAAGACCCGCCGAAACCCCTTTCGACGGATCTCTCCATGCCGATGTGGGAATCATCACCGTCCCGGACGACGCGTCGGAGCTGATCGATGCGCCCGAGCTGCTCGCCGAGCCGGAGACGCTCGACTTCGACACCGTCGAGCCGGAGACGCTCGACTTCGACACCGTCGAGGAGTGGATGGTCGACGGCCTCACCGTCGACCAACTCGCGACCGAGGATCTGACGATCCCGTCGACCACCTTCGATACGGTCCCGGCCGACATAGATCTCGACGAACCTGCACTCCTGCAGCCCGAGGTGCTCGAACCCGCGGCACCCGAGCCGGGGGTCGTCGCCGAGCCGGTTCGCCGCGGCCGACGCACCTGGTCGATTCGAGACGCGTCCGTGCTCGCCGCCGTGAGTCTGCTGATCGTCGCGGTGGTGGGATTGGTGTTCACCCGGGGAAACACGCCGCCGCCCACTCCGCTGATCGACCAGCAGATTCCCACTGATTCCACGTTCGCCGCTGCGCTTTCTGCCGTCGCGGGCCCGGCCGACGGGGTCGATCCGGGACCCGCCGAGCTGCCGGTGCTCGGGCCCGTTCGATTGTCCGACGCGGACCTGTACGAGCGGGAGTTCACCTACGCCGGCGAGCTGTACCTACCGACTGTCGATCCGGAGCTGCCGGAATAGACCTCGGGTCCGGTTCGAGCAGGCCGGGTGGGGAGCGCGACAGGTTTCACTACGCCCGGCTCCGCCCACCGCCGGGGCGCGCGCCCCGCCGATTCGGCCGAAGCGGTAACCTGGCGCTCTGGACGAGGTGGATCGCGTCCGAAGACAACTGCCGATCGAATGAGGCCGACAACCGTGACTGTGCTGCTTGGGGTGTCCATGGGGACCCGAGCCGTGCGCACGGCGCAGCCCCGAGCCGAGCAGTTCGGGTCACCCGTCGGAGACCCATCCGGCCTGGTCACCGACATCGACCGGCCCCTGTTCTTCCGCAACGAACTCATCGACAGTGTCGGCGGAGACCTTCCGCATCTGGCCGCCGAATCGATCGGTGCCGCAGCGGAGAGCGAGCCCGAACTCGCCACCGGCGTCGCCTACCGCGACCCCCGCCAGGCCGACGCGTTGCATGCTGCCCTCAGCGGTGCGCGCCTGCACAACTATCACCTGGTCCCCGAGGTGGAGGCTGTCGTCGAGTATCTGGCGGCAACGGGCGAGGCCCGCAACTGCAATTCCGTCGCACTTTTCGACCTCGGAAGTTCAGGACTGACCGTCAGCGTCGTGGACCTGGTGCAGCGCACCGTCATCGCCTCGCAGCGATCCGGTGCGTACAGCGGAGATCTGCTCGACGCCTACGTGCGCAACAATCAGCTCCAACGCCTCGGCAAGCAGCCGACCGACCCCGACATGGCGTTGTTCGAGAAGCGCTGCCGCATTGCCAAGGAGCGCTTGTCCACTCAGGACGCGGTATGTCTGCCCGACGCCAGCGGCATGATCCTGCTCTCCCGAGAGAACTTCGAGCTGCTCATCACCGACCTGCTCGACGAGGCCATCGAGTTCGCGCGCGACGTGATGATCGGTGCCAACGTTCCGATCGACGCCGTCGTACTGATCGGCGGTGGCGCTCGCATGCCGATCGTGCAGAAACGCGTCGGACCGCTGCTCGAACTCCCGTCGATCGTGCCGACCGAACCCGAGACCGTCGCGGCGCGTGGAGCGGCACTGGCTGCTCGTCCGCATTCACGCACGCGAACCGGAACGCGTCGGGCACCGAATCGGCAGGCGACGTCCGCTGCGCCGATGACCGCCGAACCCGCGTCGCGGGTCCGCTCGGAACCGGCTTCCGTGCCGGTGCCGCCGCTACCCGCGCCGGTCCGTCCGGTTCCGGCGAATACCGAGTCCCAGCACGCCGCGCCCGGTGTGCCTGTCCCGGCTCCCTCGCCGGCGCGTCCTGTTCCGGCCCGTCCCTGGATAGCGGCGGCAGCGGTCGGCGCGCAGTCGCAGGACACGGTGTCGGAGGTGCCGGTGCCCGAAGTGCCGGTGTCCGAAGTCCCGACGTCAGAAGGCCCGGCCGATCCCACCGGTACCTCGGGAGAATTCGCTTCCTCGAGGTTCACCGACTCCGCCGAATCAAGTGCAGTCGATTCGGTTCCGGAGACCTCACCGGTGGTGGAAGATGTTCTCGACGACCACGTGCAGGGGGCGCGGGTCGACGGGGAGGTCGTTGCGTTGAGCGCGAACACGGGGGATTCGTCTGCCGAGAACTCTGCTGCCAAGCCCGAGGCCGCAGACGACGGCAAGCCGGTTCCGTTCCAGCTGAAGAACGTCTACTGGCTCGACGCCGATTACGACGACGACGACGGCGAGGACGACCGCACTCGGGCTCGGCGGAAGCTCCGCACCGGAGGTGTTCTCGCGCTCGGTCTCGCTTTGGTGGTGGGCGGTTCCGCGTTCATGATCACCCAGCAGAACACACCGCAGGTGGTCGACACCTCGGTCAGTCGGAACCAGACCGAAGCTCCCGCTGTCACCACCACGGTGCCGCCCACGTCGGTGACACCAGCGCCGGTGTTGCCGCCGCCCGCACCTGCACCGGAAACCACGGTCGAACCGACCACCGTGCCACTGGAGACCGAGGTCTACCAGGAGCCGTGGACTCCGGAGCCGACGACGACCACGGCCGAGCCTGCGCCGCCGCCACCCGTCGAGAGCGTTCCTCCGACGACGCAGCAGCCACCGCCGCTGATTCCAGGATTCCCGGATTTCACGCTGCCCGGTTTCCCGCCGATTGCCCCGCCCGCTCCCTGACCCGATTCACTTCTCTCCGTGAGTGTTTCGCGGCCTGATGTGCTCGAAGATCAGGATGGTCTCGGTAGCGGCCACAGCAGGGTCGGCGCTGAGATTCTCGACGACGAAGTCGCGAAGAGTGGCGGTGTCGACGGTTGCCACATGCACCAGGAAGTCGTCCGCACCGGCAATGAAGTAGATGTTCAGCGTCTCCTTCCGTGAGGCGATCTTCGAACCGAATTCGCTGATGCGTCGTCGAGCATCTGCTTGCAGCCGAACCGAGATCATGGCCTGAATGCCCTGGCCGAGTGCCTCGGGGTCTATCTCGGCGTGGAAGCCGCGGATGACGCCGCGTTCGACCAGAGCACGAACCCGCGCCAGTGCGGTCGACGGTGCGATCCCGGCCGCGGCAGCGAGCGCGTTGTTGGGTGTACGGGCGTCGCGGCGGAGCTCGTCGAGCAGGATGTGGTCGATTCGGTCCAGTGGCACCGACCGAACATCGTTCGACCGAGACCCCGCTTCACCCGTCTCGAACGAACTATTGCTCACCATTCTGGGATTGTACAGAATTATATTCACTTCCGTTGCAGGTATTTCGTAGATAATTCATAGTTGGCCTACACGGATGGAGCCCCGGCTTCACATCACCCGCCACCGAGGAGGCCGCCATGAAGATCGGAATTCCACGCGAGATCAAGAACCACGAATACCGGGTGGCCATCACCCCGGCAGGCGTGCACGAACTGGTCTCGCGAGGACACGAAGTGATCATCGAAACCGAGGCAGGAGCCGGTTCGTCGTTCACCGATACCGACTACAAGGCCGCCGGGGCGCAGATTCTCACCGATGTCGCCGAGGTCTGGGAGACTGCGGACCTGCTCTTGAAGGTCAAAGAACCCATCGCCGAGGAGTATTCACGCCTGAGGAAGGGGCAGGTGCTGTTCACCTACCTGCACCTCGCGGCGTCCAAGCCGTGCACCGATGCGCTGCTCGAGTCGGGTACCACCGCCATCGCCTACGAAACAGTCACTGCTGCAGACGGTTCCCTGCCGTTGCTCGCCCCGATGAGTGAGGTTGCCGGACGCCTCGCGCCGCAGGCCGGTGCCTACCACCTGATGTCCAGTGAAGGCGGGCGCGGAGTTCTGATGGGCGGAGTTCCCGGAGTCCGCCCCGCCAACGTCGTGGTGATCGGAGCCGGCGTGTCCGGAAGGAACGCCACCGCAATCGCTTTCGGCATGCACGCCGACGTCACCGTGCTCGATCTCGATGTGAAGGCGCTGCGCGCCATCGACGATCAGTACCGCGGTGCGGTGAAAACTCTGGTATCCAACGCTTACGAGCTCGAACAGGCCGTTCTCGCAGCGGATCTCGTGATCGGCGCAGTGCTGGTGCCGGGAGCAAAAGCACCGAAGCTCGTGTCCAACAGTCTGGTTCAGCGCATGAAGCCGGGCTCGGTTCTGGTCGACATCGCCATCGATCAGGGCGGCTGCTTCGAGGATTCGCACGCCACCACCCACGCCGATCCCACGTACAAGGTGCACGAGTCGGTGTTCTACTGCGTCGCCAACATGCCCGGTGCCGTACCGCGCACCTCCACCTACGCGCTCACCAACGCCACCCTGCCGTACATCGTCGCACTCGCCGACAAGGGTTGGGAAGCTGCCTGCGAGGCGGACCCGGGTCTCAAAGCCGGCCTGAGCACGCACAACGGTGCACTGTTGTCGGAGACCGTCGCCGCTGCGTTCGCCTGAGCGGCTGCGCCGCACGTGCACGAAAACTCGTAGCCCACTACGAGCTTCCACTCACGTGCGGCGGAGCAGCTCACGCGCTGTGACGACCGGAGCGCCTGCTCTTGCGGGTGGGTGCCGTCGCCCGGCGCTGCGCTCGGTTGGAGGGCCCGCCCACGTTGATGGGGCGGGCCAACAGCACGGCGATCGCCGTGGTCAGCGGAACCGACAGGGCAAGCGCCACACCGCCGACTGCGGAGCGGACGATCTCGATGGCCACCGAATCGCCTGTGAGCACGTCCTGGATGGACCGGTCGGCGACGCTGAAGAGCAGCAGCAACGGCAGTGCGCCACCGGCGTAGGCGAGCACGAGGGTGTAGACGGTGCTGGCGATGTGATCGCGACCCACCCGCATCGTGGCGGTGAAGATCTCGCGCCGCGACGCCGTCTCGTCGACCGAGGCGAGCTCGAAGGCCGCTGACGCCTGCGTGATGGTCACGTCGTTGAGCACACCGAGCGAGCCGATGATGAAGCCGGCCAACAGTAGACCGGTGACGCTGACGTTGCCGATGTACGTCTGTACGGCGGTGTTCTGTTCCTCGGACAATCCGGTCAGGTGGGTCATGCGGATGGCGACGTACGACAGCACCGCCGCCACTGCCATCGAGGTGAGGGTGCCCAGCAGCGCCGAGCTGGTCCGAAGGTTCACACCGTGCGCCAGATAGAGCACGGCATAGAGAATCACCGCACCGGCGACGAGGGCCACCGGAATGGCGGGTGCACCGTCGAGCAGGGCGGGCAGCATGAACACGACCAGCACGGCGAACGCGATGAGCAGGCCGACCAGTGCACGGAATCCCCGCCAGCGGGCGACGATGCAGATGACCACCGCGAACACGCCGACGATCAGCGCCAACGGTAGCCCGCGGGAATAGTCGTTGAAGGAGTAGCGGACTCCACCGGCAGGGTCGGTCTGTACAACCAACCGGATGTCCTCGCCGGCACTCAGGGTCGGTTGCCCGGGCCCCGGAGCGATCTCGAGTACCGTGCGCTTGCCCGCGTCCTCGCCCGTGGTGATGTCGACGATGCTGCGCTGACATTCGTAGGAGTCGTTGACCGCGGGGGTCGGGTCACCGGTGAACGGTCTTCCGGCGTCGGGACTTCCGCAGGGCCCGATGCTCTGCGACGTGATGGTGCCCGCCTCGGTGGACACTGCGCCACCGCCGGAGGTCTGGAACGGCAACGGGATGTCGACGCTCTGCTGGCTCGGCCACAGAGCGATCGCACCACCGATCACGGCGATGGCAATGGCGACCAACAGTCCGACGACGACCTTGGCCGCCACCGGTCCCAACGGAACCGGAGTATCGCTGTGGCCGTGCCCGTGCCCGTGGCCCGCGTAGGAGTCGAGGCTCGGCTTGGTGCCGTCGGGAGGATTGCCGTGTGGTTCCACCATGCAAGGCTAGTACGGGGCCAGGTTGGTGACAGATGCGAGGAGCTCGGTGGCGGGGAGCAGGGGGGGCGTCCCCCGCCACCACCTGACCGACCCGGGGGGGGGAGGGGACGACCAGGGCTCGCGGGCACCGAAGTGCCGTCCGCCAATGTACAGATCATTCGTCGCCGAGGCGGGATCACACCGATGTTTTGTGCATCACTTTCAACTACTTTCGAGTAACTTCCGGTGTCACTGCTTGTACGACGCGAGGAAGTTACCGAACCTCTCGATCGCCACCGCCAGGTCTCGCGCCCACGGCAGAGTCACGATGCGGATGTGATCGTGGCCGGGCCAGTTGAATCCGGTGCCTTGAACCACGAGGATTTTCTCCTGCAGCAACAGGTCCTGGACCAGCTTTTCGTCGTCGTAGATTTCGTGTACTTCGGGGTCGAGTCGCGGAAACGCGTACAGCGCACCCCGCGGTTTGACGCACGAGACGCCGTGAATCGCGTTGAGTTTCTCCCATGCGACGTCGCGCTGCTCGAGCAGACGGCCGCCGGGCAGGATCAGATCCTCGATGCTCTGGTATCCGCCGAGAGCGACCTGAATGGCATGTTGCGCAGGCACATTGGGGCACAGTCGCGTCGACGCGAGAAGGTCGATACCTTCGATGAATCCTGCGGCGTGCTTCTTCGGTCCGGTGATCGCGAGCCAGCCGGCGCGGTAACCGGCCACTCGATACGCCTTG
>NZ_LVCU01000570.1:0-5225 GCF_001647185.1 Rhodococcus sp. EPR-147 | reverse complement strand
AGATCTCGTCTGCGAGCAGCAGCAGCTGGTGCTTGCGTGCGAGATCGACGATGCCCTGCAGCACCTCCTTCGAGTACACCGCACCCGTCGGATTGTTGGGATTGATCACCAACAGTGCGACGGTCTTCGGAGTGATCTTGGACTCGATGTCGGCCAGATCGGGATTCCAGCCGTTCTCCTCGTCGCACATGTAATGCACGGCCTTGCCGCCGGACAGTGTCGTCATCGCCGTCCACAGCGGATAGTCCGGAGCCGGGATCAGTACTTCGTCACCGTCGTCGAGCAGTGCCTGCATCGTCATCGTGATGAGCTCGGACACCCCGTTGCCGAGGTAGATGTCGTCGACGTCGAGCTCGGGGAAGCCCGGCTCGAGCTCGTATCGGGTGACGATGGCGCGCCGCGCGGACAGAATGCCTTTCGATTCCGAGTACCCCTGCGCCACCGGCAGCGCCGCGATCATGTCCCGCACGATCACATCGGGGGCCTCGAACCCGAACGGGGCCGGATTGCCGATGTTGAGCTTGAGGATGCGGTGCCCCTCCGCCTCGAGCCGCGCGGCATGGGCGTGTACCGGCCCGCGGATCTCGTACAGCACGTTCTGCAGCTTGGTCGACTGCTGCAACGTGCGGTAACGCGGCTGGGAGTGGATCTGCGGAGTGGTCACCCGTCACATCGTGCCAGGTGGGTGCCACGTAATTCCACGAGGTTGTTTCGCCCGAGATGTCGGTGGCGGGTGGAACAATCTCGTTCCATGTGCGGACGGTATGCCAGTACCCGGAGTGACAGTGACCTGCAGGCGGTGTTCGACATCGCCGAGACCGTCGGTGCGGAGGTGCCGCCGTCGTACAACGTGGCCCCCACCCAGACGGTCCGGACGGTGCTCGAGCGCGCACCGAAGGACGAACCCGAGGCCGACGCCGTGCGACAACTGCGGTCGGTGCGCTGGGGCCTGATCCCCTCGTGGGCGAAGGACGCCAAAATCGGTTCTCGACTGATCAACGCCAGGTCCGAGACCATCACCGAGAAGCCGTCGTTCAAGAAGGCGGCGAGCCGTCGACGATGCATCGTGCCCGCAGACGGCTACTACGAATGGGAGAAGCGCGACGGCGCGAAGGTGCCGTATTTCCTGCACGAGGGCTTGGATAGTGGTCGTTCCGCGGGCTCCACTCCTGGAGTATTGGCGATGGCCGGCCTGTACGAGCTGTGGCGAGACCCCACCAAGGCCGAGGACGACGAGGATCGGTGGGTCTGGTCGGTCACCGTGCTCACCTCGCCTGCAGCCGATGCGCTCGGGCACATTCACGATCGCTCGCCGGTGGTGCTTCCGCCGGAGCTGCGCGCGAGCTGGCTCGACCCCACTGTGACCGATCTCGGCGACGTGCAGGATCTGTTGGCGGCCATCCCTGAGCCGCGGCTCGAGCCCTACGAGGTGAGTACCGCGGTCAACAGTGTGAAGAACAACAGCCCGGAGCTGTTGGTACCGGTGTAGCGGTGGCTCAGGCGAGTCTCGTGCGGCAGATGTCGGCGATCGCGGACCGCTCGTCCGGGGACAGGTCCTCGGCGACCGGCGAGTCCAGGATGCGACGCAATCGCTGGAAGTAGGTACGCGCGTCGATGCCGAATGCCACGTAGATGTCCTCGTCGCTGCCTCCGCCGTATCCCCGCCAGGTTCGGCCGAAGGTCAGAATTTCGTGGTCCACCGAATGGGTAGTGGTCCGGCGCATGGTGTCCCCCTAGTGCTACTCGACCCCCATCATCCGGGTCATGGTTGAAGGGCCGGTGAACAACGCGTTACGTGCATGTCAGTTCACTAGGGTGGACGGCGTGACTGCTCTCGCCTTCGGATCCTGGCCCTCGCCCATCACCGCAGCAGATCTGTCGTCGGCGGGCCACCCCGTCGAGGGCGGGCGCTTCGTCGGCAGTGAGATCTGGTGGTCGGAACTGCGGCCCGCCGAACAAGGCCGAACGGCCATCTGCCGGTATGTCGACGGAGAAGTACAGCCGGTTCTGCCCGCACCGTTCAACGCCCGCACCCGCGTCCACGAATACGGCGGGGGAGCCTGGACTGCGACGACGGACGGCGACCTGGTGTTCGCCGAGTTCTCCGATCAACGCGTCTACCGACTCACCCCCGGCGGCGCACCCGTCCCGCTGACCCCGAAACCGGCTGTGGCGTCGAGCATTCGGTACGCGGACCTCTCGGTTGTCGGCACCGATGTGATCGCAGTTCGCGAGATGCACGACGCAGGCGCGGTGTCCCGAGACATCGTGGCCATCGATCTCGGCGGCGGCGGGGTGCGCTCGCTGGTGGCGGGTTCGGACTTCCTTGCGTTCCCGAGACTGTCACCCGACGGCACCCGCATCGCCTGGATCGCGTGGAACCACCCGCAGATGCCCTGGGACGGAACGGAACTGCGCGTTGCCTCGCTGGCCGAGCCGTCGTCCTGGACGGTTCTACTCGGCTCGACCGAGGAATCGGTGCTGCAACCGGAATGGATCGACGACGAGTCGCTGTACGCAATCGGTGACCGAAGTGGTTGGTGGAACCTGTATTCGGTGATGCTCGACGGGTCGGTCACGCCGCTGCGGACGCTCGACGCGGATTTCGGTGCTCCACTGTGGCGGTTGGGATCGAGTTGGTACGAGGTGCTGGACGACGGGACACTGCTCACCGTGCGGACTGTCGGCACCGACACCCTTGCGGTGCTCGACCCGGCGTCCGGAGTGCTGGAGGACATCGCGCTCGACGGTATGACCTCGGTGGGGCTCGGTGGGCGCTCCGGCTCGACCGTGCTGATCAAGGGCGGCGGAGCGCACGTGGCAAGCGCGCTGTTCGCACTCGACCTCGAATCTCGTGAACTGACCTCTGTCCGTTCGGGTTTCGAGTCCGTTCCCGACAGTGCGTACCTCCCCGAGGGGCGTCAGGTGACGTTCCAGGGGCCGAACCGTGAGGTGCACGCCATCACCTATGCGCCGCGCAACCCCGACTACGAAGGCCTGGACGGTGAATTGCCGCCGTACGTCGCCTTCGTCCACGGCGGCCCCACGGCGCACGTGGCACCCGCTCTGAACCCGTTGTTCGCCTACTTCACCAGCCGCGGCATCGGCGTCGTCGATGTGAACTACGGCGGTTCCAGTGGATACGGCCGCGAATACCGCAACCGGCTGCGCGGGCAGTGGGGAGTGGTCGACGTCGAAGACACCATCGCCGCGGTGCAGGGGCTGGCCGACAGTGGACTCGCCGACCCCGCCAGATTGGCGATCGAAGGTGGCTCCGCGGGCGGGTGGACGGTCTTGGCTGCGCTGACATCGTCCGATGTGTTCGCTTGCGGCGCATCGTACTTCGGGGTGGCGGAGCTCGAGCTGTTCGTTGCCGAGACCCACGACTTCGAGTCCCGCTACATCGACGGGCTCATCGGACCGTTGCCCGAGGCCATCGATTTGTACCGCACCCGGGCACCGGTGAACAACGTCGACGGACTCTCTTGCCCGGTGCTGTTGTTGCAGGGACTCGACGATCCGATCGTGCCGCCGTCGCAGGCCGAACGATTCCGAGATGCCATGGTGAGCAAAGGGATACCGCACGCATACCTGGCTTACGCGGGCGAGTCACACGGATTCCGCAAACTGGAAACACAGGTGAACGCACGCGAATCCGAACTGTCCTTCTACGGCCAGGTCATGGCGTTCACGCCGCCCGGAATCCCCGAGCTGCAGCTGTGGCGTCCCTCTAGCTGAGTGGTGGGTGCGCGCGCTTCGCTTCCAGAAACTCGAGGAGTGCACTGGGGATCGCGCAGTACTTGCTGTTGCCCTCGGACAACTTGCTGCCCACCTCGAACGCTGCCTTCGACGGACCGTCGTTCTCGAGGATGAGTGCACAGAGGCGCTCGTCGGTGCGGCCGGATTCGCAACACTGCTCGACGTGCGCTCGGTCGTCCGGCGACAGAGCCGTCCACCACTCGTCGTAGCGGCGAAAGAGCTTGTCCGCGTCGTCGGTCATGCCTGCTCCCTACTTGTCGGTACGCCTTCGCGTCCGACCATACTCACGATGTCCGATTCGGCTACTTCCGAGGGGGGTTCGCGGGAACCTCACACCGCTTGTGCAGGGTGCGCGCCTGCATTTCGACGCGAGGACGGGCGCGCGGTCGGTAGAAGGGTCGCTCGGTGGCGTCGGCCGGCTCTGTCGGCAGCATCGCGGATCATCCGATCGACGAGCTCGGGGCGATCGAGATCCGACCAGGCGATTCGCACCACCTGACGGCCGGTTGCGCGAATGCGATCTTCGCGGCGCTTCTCCTCCCACAACACATCGGCCGCAGACTTCCCCTCGGGCACATAGCGCCCGTACTTCACCTTGCCGTCGAATTCGAGAACAGTCTCGATGTCGGGCAGATCGAAATCCACGCGCCCGACGAAGCCACGGGAATCCGTGATCGGTACCTGCAGCTGTGGGGTGTAGCCCAGATGACGTAGCACCACGCGGGTGCGTGACTCCCCGACACTTTCGGACCGGCCGTCCATGAACTCCGCAACCCGACGTGCCGACCGATTGCCCGGATGGTTCGTGCACGAATCCAGTGCTGCAACAACATCTTCGGCAGCGAGTCCACGTGCTCTCGCCGCGAAGTCCGCGATACATACGGCCGTCTCGAACGGAAGTGAGCGAGCGCAATCGGCAACTGTGCGCGCCAGGGCGGTGACCCGAACGCCGTCGAAGTCCACGACTTCCTCGTCGGTGTACGGCGAGGTGTGCACCGCTCGAACGGCGCTGCTCCGACCTCCGCCCCGGGCGCGATTGCGCGTGATGTGCACCCGGCTCAGGTCGGCATTCCACACATCGAGACCGTGGAAGACAGCCGCACTCACATGGCTGACAACGGCGTCGGAGGCGATGGTTGCGTCGAACACGGCCTCGGCGAGGCAGTAGCGCTGCAATTCTGCGTCGGAAATTCCGCGGGAGAGTGCGTCGGATCGCGAGACGATGCGGGTCATGAAGAAATGCTCTCGGGCGCAATCGGTTTCGGCAAGACCCCAGTGGCCGATTGTGGATAACTCGCTGCCTGTGGATAACTCGTGGGAGTGGACCTCACACCCCTACAGACGACTGCGCGCCCCTGCTCGGCAGTGAGCAAGGGCGCGTAGTCGGTAAAAGGGGGTGTGAGGTTACTTCCGGCGACCTGGAACCTTGGCTCCCGGGGCGAATCCGAGTCCACCGGCCTTCGGCT